>NZ_JBKBHK010000006.1:0-223045 GCF_046297735.1 Vogesella sp. | reverse complement strand
CGCCTCAGCGCCGATGATAGTGCGGGTTCCCGTGTGAAAGTAGGACACCGCCAGACTCCCTTAAGACAAAGCCCAGCTCAGACGAGCTGGGCTTTGTGCATTGGCGCGGTGAAAGTGCGAGTGCGCATTGCCGTGCCCAACCGACGCGTGCGATGTCCCCGACGTCCCCCCGATGTTTCCCTGGCGGCCAACCTTGGCCACGTCGCCCCCCACCCCATGCCGGCCTGCGGCCGGCCCCCGGATGCGCCTGCGGCTTATGCCGGGCTACGGCTATTGGTACGGCTATCGATCCGGTAGCTGATGGTTGGCAATGCCGTCATGAAAAAGCCCGCTTGCGCGGGCTTTTTATTGCTTGTTATCAGTCAGAGCAGGCGGTGGAAGAGCTTGTCGAGCCGGAAGCGGTTGAGTCTAGCCAGCAACTTGCGCACTTTGTCGGGATAGTGTTCCAGGCGTTCCAGTTGGCGGTAATGGCTGAGTACGTTTGTATGCTGGCGGATATTGGCCAGTTCGCGCTCGGTGATGCTTTGTAGTTGACCGTGCTGGTCGTGGATGAGCAGGCCGTTTTCCAGGTCGAGCCGGAAGGCGCGCGGGTTGAGGTTGTTACCGGTGATCAGCTGCAGGTGCTGATCTACCCATACCCCCTTCAGGTGATAACTGTTATCGCCGTCTTTCCACAGCCTTAGCTGGAGCTGACCCCGGTCGATGGCACCCTGCTGTTGGCGGGCGAAGCGGCGCAGGTTCATCTCGTACAGGTATGGCAGGCCGCCGATTACCTTGAACGGCTCGCTGGGCGGAATGTAAAAGTCGTTGGCCGTTTTGTCGCCGACGATGATTTCCACCTGCACGCCCCGCACCAGCGCCTGATCGATTGCCTTCAGCAGCGGTTTGGGCAGGTTGAAATATGGGGTGCAAATGCTGATGCGTTGCTGGGCGCTGTGCAGCAGGCGCTCCAGCAGTTTGTTGAAACGATTGTTGCGGCCAACTCCGACTATCGGGTGGATGCTGAGCCCGCTATTGCAGGGAGCACTATCGACCACTTGGTATTGGCTGCGCGCCAGCTGTTTGCGGAATAGTCGGGTAGCGCGGTTCTGGCTGCCTTTGTCGACGGTGATGGGCTGATCCAGACGCAGCACAGCAGGTGCTGCGGCCAGATAATCGAGCATGTAACCGGACAGGCTGTCCGCCAGGGCCGGGCTGTGAATCAGATGGTAGCGGTCAAAGCGGTAGCGTTCGCCGACGTGCAGGTAAACATTGTTGAGGCTGGCGCCGCTGTACAGCACGCTATCATCTATAACGTAGCCTTTGAGGTGCATGACACCGAACAGTTCGCGGGTTTGCACCGGTACACCGTAGATGGCCAGCCTTGCCTGCGGATGCATTTCAGCCTGGTGACGGTACCAGGCAGCGTTGCCTTCCTGTTTTCCATGGCCGATCAGGCCACGCCGGGCGCGATGGGCGTCGACAAAGACTTTGATGTCCAGTTGCGGGTTGGCCGCAGCTGCAGCATACAGGGCGTCCAGGATACATTGGCCACCCTCGTCATCTTGCAGATAAAGCGCACAGAGATAAATGCGGCGTTTGGCTTGGCGGATAAGGGTAAGCAGTTGCTCGCGGTAGTCTGCCGCTTGATGCAGGATGCTGACGGATTCCGGCTGCAGGCTGATGCCTGGCAGGGAGCGCAGAGGATCGGTTGGCGCAAGGAACAGCATGAGGCCTTAACGGGTTAAAAAGCGATGAACACATGCTACCACCAGTGATAAAAAAAGGGGCTCCTTTCCCCTTTTCGGCACGCTGTTACGCGGTAATACAGCAGTTAATGAAAAAGCCCGGTTTACATGATAAACCGGGCTTTTTAGCAGAGCAGGAGGAGAGGGGCTTACTTGCCGGTTTTGAACTCTTGCCACAGACGGGTTGTCAGGCGCTGGATCTTGGGATCCATCGACGGCATCACGAAGCTCTTGGCGACGACGTCCTTGCTCGGGAAGATGGACGGGTTGGACAGGTGCTTCTTGTCGATGAACTGACGCGCTGCCAGGCTGCCTGGCGCATAGGTAACGGCGTTGGCATTCGCCGCCGACACTTTCGGATCCAATACGTAGTTGATGTAGGTCAGGGCATTGGCGACATTCTTGGCATCTTTGGGAATGACCATGCTGTCGATCCAGATGCCGACACCGGTTTTTGGTACCAGTGGCTGTACTTTCACACCATTTTTGGCTTCTTCGGCGCGTGTTTTGGCGATGTTCAGGTCGCCACCGTAGCCCAGAACCAGGCACAGCGAGCCGCCGGACAGCTCGTTGATGTAACCGGAGGAGGAGAAGCGGGTGATGTGGGGGCGTAGCGGCTTCAGCAGCGCAGCAGCAGCACGATAATCTGCTTCATTGGTGCTGCCTGGGTTCTTGCCCATATAGTGAAGTACCATCGGGAAAACTTCGGCTGCCGAGTCCAGCATGCTGACGCCACAGCTCTTCAGCTTGGAGACATTTTCAACCTTGAATAGCAGGTCCCACTCGTTAGCCGGCAGCTTGCCGCCTAGTGCTTTATTCACCTTGTCGCTGTTGATGCCGATAGTGTTCATGCCCCAGAAGTAGGGCACGGCAAACTTGTTACCCGGATCGAAAGCCGTCATCAGCTTCATCAGTTCCGGGTCCAGGTCTTTGTAATTGGGGATCTTGGACTTGTCGATGGGCTGGTACAGGTTGGCCTGGATCTGTTTGGCGAGGAAAGTATTGGACGGGTGTACCAGATCGTAGCCGGACTTGCCGGTCAGCATCTTGGCCTGCAGGATCTCGTTGCTGTCGTAGACGTCGTAGCGCACCTTGATGCCGGTGTTTTTCTGGAAGTTCGGCAGCGTGGACTCGGCAATGTAGTCCGACCAGTTGTAGACGTTCAGCTCTTTGCCGGCGGCCAGGGCGGTACCGGATACGGCGGTCAGGGCCAGCGTGGTGGCCAGAGCCAGAGTGGTTTGCTTCATCAAGTTCTCCTTGCAGTGTGACTGCTTATTTCATGTCGCGGCTTGATTATGCCGATGGGCCAATTAAAAACCTTTGCACAAAATTGCTCAACTACTACCTGACGCAGCCCGCATTGTAGCGTGCGGGGTCAGGCTTGGGGGGCGAGATACGCCCATTCCCAGGGGGTAACCTGTTGCTGGAAATGTGCCTGCTCAAGCTGTTTGAGCTCGGCGAATACCTGACAGAACCCGGCGCCCAGCAGTTCCTGTAGTGCGTCGCTGGCCTGCAGCGCGGCCAGTGCCTTGGCCTGGCTATCCGGCAAGGTGGCGGCTGCCGCGTAGGCGCTGTTGCTGCACGGTGGTGTGGCCTCGCGCTGTTCACGGATGCCAAGCAAGCCGCAGGCCAGGGTGGCTGCCAGTGCCAAGTAGGGGTTGGCGTCGATGCCGGGCAGGCGGTTTTCCACGCGCCGGGCTTGCGGGCCGCTTTCCGGCACCCGCAGGCCGCAGGTGCGGTTGTCGTAGCCCCATTCCACGTTGATGGGCGCGGCGGTGTGCGGCGCCAGCCGGCGATAGGCATTGGGGTTGGCCGCAAACAGCAGCATGGCGTGCGGCAGATAGTGTTGCAGGCCCGCGATATAGTGGCGAAAGCGCGGATGCTCGCTGCCGTCTGCCTGGCTGAAAGCATTGCGGCCATCGCTGTCCAGCAAGCTCTGGTGGATGTGCATGGCGCTGCCGGCGTGGCCGGCAAACGGCTTGGCCATAAAGCAGGCCTGCAGGCCGTGCTGGCGCGCCAGGTTGCGTAGCGTGCGTTTGAGCAAAAACACCTGGTCGGCTAGTTGCAGCGCCGGGCCGTGCTGCAAGTTCAGCTCGTACTGGCCGTTGCCTACCTCGTGCAGCAGGGTGTCGGTGGCGATGCCTTGCTGGTGGCAGTACTGTTCCAGCTCGGCAAAGAACGCTTCGTGTTGCCAGGCGTGGTCCAGCGCATAGGCCGGCGACACCGGCTCGCTCTGGCTGCCGTCGGCGGCCAACAGGTAAAACTCGATTTCCGGGGCCACGACCGGAGTCAGGCCATCGGCCGCAAACGCCGCTAGCACACGTTTGAGCACGTTGCGCGGCGCAAACGGCACCGGCGCGCCCTGACGGTCGTGACAATCGTGGATCAGCTGGGCAACGCGGCGCGCGTTGCCGGGTTTCAGGCTTAGCGTGCTGTCGTCGGGTAGCAGCACCAGATCGGGGTCGGTTTCGGGTACCAGCTGCTGTTGCGGGTCGCCCATCCAGCTCTGGATCAGGCTGACTTGCGGAAAGCGCAATTCGCCGCTGGCGGGGTAGTGGCTAACCGGTACCAGTTTGCCGCGCGCCTGGCCGTTCAGGTCGGCAAACAGGCATTCAATGTGGGTGATGGCGTGCTGTTGCAGCCAGTCGTGCAGGGTGCTCATGGGCAGGGTTCCTTGAAAGTGTCGAGACGATAGCCGGTGCCAACAGGCCGGCGTTGCCGGTGGCACTCAGCGGTTGCTCGAACACGCCCAGGGAAACATGGCAAGGTATGCGTACGGTACAAAGCGGTAGCAGGTAACGCATGACGGGCCCTTGCGGAGGAGACAGCCCACAGTTTTAGGGGCTGCCAGTGTTGGGTGTCAATTATATTTAACGGTTTTGTATGGTTATGCAAAACGATGTGACAACGATGCGACGGTGAGCCGTGCGCGGCGACGGGAAATGTGCAAAAATCCTGCCAACTAACGAATTTGCAGGTTTTTCCATGCTGGACCGGGACGGATACCGCCCCAATGTCGGAATCATCCTCATCAATCACAAGCATGAGGTGTTCTGGGGCAAGCGGGTGCGAGAGCACTCGTGGCAGTTTCCGCAAGGAGGCATCAAACCTGGCGAAAGCCCCGAGGCCGCGATGTATCGCGAGCTGCTGGAAGAAGTGGGCTTGCTGCCGCAACACGTCAAGATTCTGGGTCGCACCCGCGACTGGCTGCGCTACGACGTGCCCACCAACTGGGTACGTCGCGAGTGGCGCGGCAGCTATCGCGGGCAAAAGCAGATCTGGTTCTTGCTGAAGCTGGTAGGCCGGGATTGCGATGTATGCCTTCGTGCGACCAATCACCCCGAATTTGACGGCTGGCGCTGGAATGATTACTGGGCGCCGGTCGATGCGGTGATCGAGTTCAAGAAAGACGTCTACGAGCGGGCGCTCACCGAGCTGACCCGTTTCCTGAAAGGGGTAGAAAGCCGTCGTGATTACCTGGCACGTATCGCCGGGGACGCGCCGAGCTTGCCAGACGAGGGCTAAGGCTTGCATACCGAACCTTTGCCACGGCCACGCACTGCGTTTGCAGTCGTGGCCGTTGTCGCTGCCTGGTCTGCCTGGCAGCCGTATGACACCACTACCTGGTGGATGGAGGCCATTCCGGCCGTTGTCGGCCTGCCGCTGGCGTCGCTATGCTGGGGCCGTTACCCGTGGACCAGGTTGGCCGCATGGGCGATGGCGCTGCACGCCATCATCCTGCTGGTGGGCGCGCACTACACCTACGCGCTGACGCCGCTGGGCTTCTGGCTGCAGGACGCGTTTGATTTCAGCCGCAACCACTACGACCGTATCGGCCATCTGGCGCAGGGCTTCTTTCCTGCCATCCTGGCGCGGGAGGTGATCCAGCGCGGTACCGGCCTGGCCGGCCGCTGGCTGGCGTTTCTGGCAACCTGCTTCTGCCTGGCGTTCTCGGCGTTTTACGAATTGATCGAATGGTGGGCCGCGCTGGCCCTGGGCGCCGGTGCCGACGCTTTCCTCGCCACGCAGGGCGACCCGTGGGACACCCAGTGGGACATGTTCTTGGCGCTGTGTGGCGCCATCCTGGCCCAGCTGCTGCTGGCCCGCCGTCACCAACAACAACTGGCGTCGCTGCTGCGGCGCCCATCGTGCTGACAGACACATGACACAACAACATTACGACGAATCCTCGGTACGCGTACTCAAGGGGCTGGAGCCGGTCAAAGAACGGCCCGGCATGTACACCCGTACCACCGACCCCACCCACATCTGCCAGGAAGTGATCGATAACGCCGCCGACGAGGCGCTGGGCGGCTTTGCCCGCAAGATCGCGGTCACCGTACACCTGGATGGTTCGCTGACCGTGGAAGACG
The DNA here is from genome assembly GCF_046297735.1 of Vogesella sp. Classification (NCBI taxonomy): domain Bacteria; kingdom Pseudomonadati; phylum Pseudomonadota; class Betaproteobacteria; order Neisseriales; family Chromobacteriaceae; genus Vogesella; species Vogesella sp. The sequence continues at coordinate 216,945 of NZ_JBKBHK010000006.1, read as the reverse complement.
ACGGCCGCGGCATTCCGGTCGGCCTGCACCCGCAGGAAGGCGTACCGGTAGTGGAACTGGTGTTTACCCGTCTGCACGCCGGCGGCAAATTCAACAAGAAAGACGGCGGCGCCTATGCCTTCTCCGGCGGCCTGCACGGTGTGGGGGTGTCGGTCACCAACGCGCTGTCCACCCGGTTGGAGGTAGAGGTCAAACGCGAAGGCGGCGTGCACCGGCTGGTGTTTGCCGGCGGCGACGTCATCGAGCCGCTGGCCCGTGTGGGCGACTGCGGCCCGCGCACCAGCGGCACCCGCGTGCGGGTGTGGCCGGACGGCAAATACTTCGAAAGCCCGCGCTACTCGATGCCGGAGCTGGAGCGCCTGCTGCGCGCCAAGGCGGTACTGCTGCCCGGCGTGGCGGTCACGCTGACCATCGAGCGCCCCAGCGGCGACGAGGTGAAGGTGTGGCAGTACCCGGAAGGCCTGAAGAGCTATCTGGCAGAGCTGTGCGGTGACGATGAGCCGATCGCGCCGCTGTTTGCCGGCGAGGCGTACATCGGTGAAGAGCACGAGCAGTTCGCCAAGGGCGAGGGCGCACAATGGGCGATGGCCTGGTTCGAGGACGGCGCCAGCGGTGAAAGCTACGTCAACCTGATCCCCACACCGTCCGGCGGTACCCACGAAGCCGGCCTGCGCGCCGGCGTGTTCGAGGCGGTGAAGAGCTTTGTCGATCACCACAACCTGCTGCCGCGCGGCGTCAAGCTGATGGCGGAAGACGTGTGGAGCCGCGTGCGCTTTGTGCTGTCAGCCCGCGTGCTGGACCCGCAGTTCCAGGGCCAGACCAAAGACAAACTCACCAGCCGCGACGCGCTGAAGCTGGTATCCGGCCTGGCGCGCGACCCGGTAGAACTGTGGCTGAACCAGCACGTGGAAGCCGGCAAGAAGATCGCCGAGCTGGCCATCCGCCAGGCGCAAAGCCGGTTGAAGTCGGTGAAGAAGGTCGAGAAGAAAAAAGGCTCCGGCGTGGCCGTGCTGCCCGGTAAGCTCACCGATTGCGAGAGCGAAGATATCGAACGCAACGAGCTGTTCCTGGTAGAGGGTGACTCGGCTGGCGGCTCCGCCAAGCTGGCGCGCGACAAGGAATACCAGGCCATCCTGCCGCTGCGCGGCAAGGTGCTGAACAGCTGGGAAACCGACAAGGACCAGTTGTTCTCCAACGCCGAAATCCACGATATCTCGGTGGCTATCGGTGTCGATCCGCACGGTGTGGACGACACGCCGGACCTGAGCGGCCTGCGTTACGGCAAGATCGCCATCCTGTCCGACGCCGACGTGGACGGCTCGCACATCCAGGTGCTGCTGCTGACGCTGTTCTTCCGTCACTTCCCCAAGCTGATCGAACAGGGCCATATCTACATCGCGCAGCCGCCGCTGTTCCGCGTGGATGTGCCCGGCCAGGGCAAGAACCGCCCGCCGCGCAAGCTGTACGCGCTGGACGATGGCGAGATGGACGCCATCCTCGACCGCCTGCGCAGCGAGGGCGTCAAGGAAAGCGCGTGGAGCATCTCCCGCTTCAAGGGCTTGGGCGAGATGAACCCGGAGCAACTGAAGGACACCACCATGAACCCGGACACCCGCCGCCTGTCGCGCGTGCAGGTACGCCCCGGCGCCATGCAGACCACACGCGACATGTTCATCATGCTGATGGGCAAGGGCGAGGCCAGCAGCCGCCGCAGCTGGATGGAAGCCAAGGGCAACGAGGCCGAAGTGGACATCTGAGCCCGCCCGCTATTGCGCTCATCACCGGCCCTGCTTGCTGTTGCATGCAGGGCTTTTTGCTGGCCGGCCGTCGGCGGCAAGGTTGGCCGCAGTCGCTTGCGCCAGCGCAAGGCGAGGCGGCTGTCTGGTACTACAATGGTCTGCATCCACCCGGGAGACCATCATGCCACGCCTGCTTTATCTGCAATCCGGCGGCCCTACCGCCGTCCTCAACCGTTCGGCGCAAGGCGTCATCGAAACCGCGCGTACCCTTGGCGTGCCGGTCTGCGCGGCGGCCAACGGCCTGGCCGGCTTGCTGGCAGGCCAGCTGTACGACTGCAGCGCGGCAGCGGCGGCCAACATCCAGCGCCTGGGCTGGCTGCCTGGCGCCAGCTTCGGTACCAGCCGCCAGATTCTGGCGCCGTACGCGGCCGACCCGCAGCCGTGGCAGCAGCTGGCCGACGTACTGCGCCGCTTCGACATCGGCTATGTCCTGCTCAACGGCGGCAACGGTTCGATGGAAACCGCGCTGGCGCTGGGCGAGCTGGCACAACGTTTCGACCTGCCATTGCAGGCACTGGGCGTGCCCAAGACCATCGACAACGACCTGGAAGGCACCGACTTCAGCCCCGGCTTTCCGTCGGCAGCCAAATATCTGGCCAGCAGCCTGCGCGAGGTCATCCACGATATGCGCAGCATGGCGCGTGGCCGGGTATTCATCATGGAAACCATGGGCCGCCACGTCGGCTGGCTGGCCGCAGCCTGCAGCCTGGCGGCACCGGATGGCGAGCCGGCGCCCTTGCTGTTGCTGCCCGAAGTGGCGCTTGACGAGGCCCGCGTACTGCAGGCAGTGCAGCAACGGGTGGCGCGGGACGGTTACTGCGCCATTGCGGTGGCCGAGGGGCTGCGCCAGGCCGATGGCCGTTTCGTGGCGCAGATGCATGCCGACGCGGTGTACGGCCACGAGCAGCTGGGCGGCGCCGGCGCCTGGCTGGCGCAGCAGTTGCAAGCACAGCTGGGCGTGCACGCCCACGTGGCGCTGGTGGACTGCCAGCAGCGCGCCGCCATGCACCTGGCTTCGGCTACCGACGCCAGGCTGGCCTACGCCGCCGGGGCCGCCTGCGTGCACTGGGCGCTGGCCGGGCAGGGCGGCGTGATGGCAGGCCTGCAACGGGCGGGGGACGACTGGGTCGTGACGCCGGTGCCACTGGCCACGGTGGCCGGGCTGGAGCGCCGGCTACCGGCCGCGTTTATCGCGGAGGATAGCCTGGCGGTGACGCCCGCTTTTGCCGAGCACGTGCGGCCGATGCTGCAAGGCGAAGTGGCGCTGCCGTACGTGGACGGTCTGCCGGATTACCGCACGCTGAGCTGGCCGGTGCTGGCAGGGTGACGGCTGCCTAGGCGAGCGGCATAATGTCAGGCCACCCTCACCCCGGACCCTTGCCGTGTTTGCTGCCTTCCGCCGATTGCCCGCCAATGATGTTGGCCGCGACTTTGTCGTGGGGGACGTGCACGGCTGCTTCGAGACCCTGTCGCGCCTGCTGGGGCAGGTGCTGTTCGACCCGCAGCGCGACCGCCTGCTGTCGGTGGGCGACCTGGTAGACCGTGGTCCCGGCTCGCTGCAGGTGCTGGACTGGTTGGCGCAGATGTGGCTGTTTGCCGTGCGCGGCAACCACGAACAGATGGCGATCGATTACGACGCCAGCCCGGCCTGGCGCGAGCGTTACCTGCGCAATGGCGGCGACTGGTTCATCGACATGCCCGACGGCCAGCAGCAACGCTACCGCAGCGTGTTTGCCGCCATGCCGTTGGCGATGGAGGTGGAGGTCGGCGGGCGCAGCATCGGCCTGATTCATGCCGACTGCCCGGAAGACGACTGGATTGCCTTCCAGGCACGGCTGGCCTCCGGCGAGCTGGCACCGTGCCGCAGTGGCCAGACCGTGCGCCACGAAGCGTTATGGTCGCGGCAACGCCTGCGCGGCGAGCCACGCCAGCGCGTCGCCGGTATCGATATGTTGTGCGTCGGCCACACCCCGGTGCAGCTGGCGCGGCAGCGCGACAACGTGCTGTACCTCGACACCGGCGCGGTCTACGGCCGGGCGCTGACGCTGCTGTGCCTGAACGATATGAGCATCCATACCCTGGCGTGCGACGAGTGCGCTTTCCCCGACGATTGAACCTGCCACCCTTTCCGGGCTGCCATGCCCGTTGCGGCCAACTATGCTGAAGCAGCGTTGTCGTGAACGGAGGCCCCATGCTGCGTTGCGTGCTGATAGCCGTGTTGCTTGGCGGCGTGTGCCTGACCGTGCGTGCGGAAACGGTGCGTTTCTATCTGCCGTCCCTGCCCGGTATCTATGAAGAACGCGACGGCAAGCCGGCCGGCCTGTACGCCGACTTGCTGCAGCACATGGCCGGCCATGCCGGGGTGAGCTTGTCGATGTTCATCGCCAGCCGCCCGCGTATCCAGCAATCGATGCAGCTGCAAGACGATGCCTGTAGTGCGGTGACGCTACCGGCCAACGTGCCGGCGCCAGCAGGCATGCAATACGTGTTTCCGATGGGGCAGACGCAGGCGCAGCTGTTCACTCGCCCTGGCGACGCCCTGGCGCTTAGCGAGCTGGCGACAGTCACGCTGACGCAGCAGATGGTGTTTGGCGAAGGCGTGGCCAGCGTGTTGCAGCAACGCGGGCTGCCGGTGCCGGCACGCAGCCAGTCGTTGCAGGAGGCCGTGGCCATGCTGCAGGGGCAGCGTATCCGGGTGCTGTTTGCCACCCGTGCCGCGCTGTCGCGGCTGGCGCCAGGCACCTTGGCAGCCGGCCCGGAGCTGGGCGCGCTGGTGTCGTGGTTTACCTGTTCGGTGCACATGCCGCCGGCCATGGTGCAGCGCCTGGCCAGCGCCTGGCGCCAGGTGCCGCTGCCCCGCTTTTAGGGCCCGACAAGCTTCCCACCGCAGTGTTGTCGGGCTGGCGCCGGGCACCACCCAGCGCAGCGCCGCCCCCCGTATTGGAAAACGTCCCGCCCCCGTGCCATCGCAAGAAATGGTGCGAGCAGGCCCTAGTCGGCTAGCGCAATCACCACCCGTTTGTTGCGCGCGCCCTTGCTTTCGATTTTCTTCACCAGCACCTGGCCGATTTCACCGGTCTGGCGCACGTGCGTGCCGCCACAGGGCTGCAGGTCGATACCGTCGATGGCGATCAGGCGGATCTCGGGCAGGTCCAGCGGCGGCGTCACCGACATGGTCTTGATCAGCTCGGGTTGCGCGCGCAGGGCCTCGCCGCTGGTCATCTGCACCGTTACCGCATGGTTGGCCGCAATCAGCGCGTTCAGTTCGCGTTCGATGTGGTCGCGGTCCAGCTCCATGCCTTCCGGCAGGTCGAAATCCAGCCGGCCGCTATCGGCGGTGAGGTTGCCGCCGGTAACGCCGGCGCGGATCACGCACGACAGCAAGTGCAGGCAGGTGTGTACGCGCATGTGGCGATGGCGGCGCGCCCAGTCGAGCTGCAGCGTCACGGCGCTACCGGCGGCCAGCAGCGGGCTGCCGGCGGCCAATTGGTGCACGATCTCGCGGCTTGCCTTGTCGCGGCGGGTGTCGGTGATGGCCAGCTGGCTGCCATCGGCCAGTTGCAGCGTGGCCGTATCACCCGGTTGGCCGCCACCCAGCGGGTAGCACAGCGTGTCGGCCAGCACCAGGCCGCGCTCATCGTGGCTGAGGACGGTGGTGTGCAGCGTGGTCTGGTACGGGTCGAGGTAGAAACGTTCCGGCATGATGGGCTCTCTGCGGTCGGTGGAGGAAGCGTATGCCTATAGCGTGAGGCCGCGGTGTGCACATTTCAATAGGCGGTACGGTTTGCCGCTGCGCGTCAAAATGCCGGATAATCGCCGCCTGCTTTTTTGACCCTTGGCTGCCGATGAGCTCACCGCACACGCTGGAACACTACAACCCGCCGCCCGATACCGGCCTGTCGTTGTTGTATCAGGACGACTACCTGCTGGTGGTGGACAAGCCGGCGGGCTTGCTGTCGGTGCCGGGGCGCGGCGAGGCGCGTCAGGATTGCCTGATCCAGCGTGTACAGCGGCGTGTGCCGGACGCGCTGATCGTGCACCGGCTGGACATGGGCACCTCGGGTATCCTGCTGCTGGCGCGGGGGGAGGCGATGCAACGCACGCTGTCGATGGCATTTGCCGGCCGCCAGCTGCACAAGCGCTACGAGGCGATCGTCTGCGGCCAACTACAGCCCGCCAGCGGCGACATCCACCTGCCGCTGATTACCGACTGGCCCAACCGGCCGCGGCAGATTGTCGATCACGCCATCGGCAAGCCGTCGCATACCGGCTACCAGGTGCTGGCGTACGACGCCGAACGCGACGTCAGCCGCGTGTCGCTGACGCCGCATACCGGCCGCACCCACCAGCTGCGCGTGCACATGCAGGCACTGGGGCACCCGATCCTGGGCGATGGCTTGTACGCCACGCCGGAAGGCCAAGCCGCCGCGCCACGGCTGTTGCTGCACGCTTGCCAGCTGGGCCTGCCACACCCGGTAAGCGGCGAATGGCTGCAACTGGACTGTCCGGCGCCGTTTTAGAACAGCAGCGCGGTGGCAAACACCGCCAGCATGGCAAAGGCGCAGGCGATCTTGATCACGGTACCGGCCAGAAAGCCGATGAAGGTGGCCACGCCCACCTTGCCCGCTTGCTGCAGCGAGCGGCGCGCCTGCAGCTCGCCGATGACGGCGCCGACGATGGGCCCGATGATGGCGCCCACCAAGCCCAGAAACATGCCGACCAAACCGCCGATGAAGGCGCCGATCAGCGCCTGCCGGCTGGCGCCGCTTTTCTGGGCGCCCAGAAAGCCGGCCAGGTTTTCCATCACCATGCCGAATACCGCCAGCACGGCGATGATGATCAGTGCAGTACTGCCCACCACGGCAAATTCGCCCAGCCAGGCCGCCAGCAGCATGCCGCCGCCCAGCAGCGCCAGGCCGGGCAGGGCGGGGTAAATGGTACCGGCCAGCCCGATCAGCATCATGATCACCGCCAGCGCGTAGCCGGCCCAACTCCAGTCAAAGCTCATGCTTGCTCCTTATGTTGACCTTGCTAAGTAAAACGGCGCCGCCGGAAGTTCCGGGGCGCCGTGGCGGCCAACCTTGCGCGAGTGCTTAGCCGGTGTATTCCAGCAGCAGCGTTTCCTGTGCACAACGGCCCTTGCCGCGGGCAACGCGGCGGCGGTAGCTGCCGTCCGATTGCATTTCCCAGGCGTTGGTATTGTCTTCCAGGTACATCTTCAGGCCTTCGCGGATGATGCGGCGCTTGAGCTTGGCGTCCAGGATAGGCACGCAGGTTTCGATGCGGCGGAAGAAGTTGCGGCCCATCCAGTCGGCGCTGGAGATGAACAGGTCTTCGGCCTTGTCGTTGTAGAAGTAGAACACGCGGGTGTGTTCCAGGAAGCGGCCAACGATGGAGCGCACCGAGATGTTTTCCGACAGCCCTTCCACGCCCGGACGCAGCGCGCAGACGCCACGCACGATCAGCGTGATCTTCACCCCGGCCTGGCTGGCGCGGTACAGCGCACGGATCACCTGCGGCTCCAGCAGCGCGTTCATCTTGGCGATGATCTGCGCCGGGCGGCCGGCTTGTGCGTGCTCGATCTCGCGGTCGATGGCGCTGATGATCATGTTGTGCAGCGTGAAAGGCGACTGGTACAGGTGCTTCAGCTCGCCGGCACGGCCCAGGCCGGTAATCTGCACGAACAGGTCGTTGACGTCGGTGGCAATTTCTTCGTTGCAGGTCAGCAGGCCGAAGTCGGTGTACAGGCGGGCGGTACGCGGGTGGTAGTTACCGGTGCCCAGGTGCACGTAGCGGCGCAGCTGGCCTTCCTCGCGGCGCACCACCAGCAGCATCTTGGCGTGGATCTTGTAGCCGAACACGCCGTATACCACGTGGGCGCCGGCGTCTTCCAGGCGGGTGGCCCAGCTGATGTTGGCCTCTTCGTCGAAGCGCGCCATCAGCTCTACCACCACGGTTACCTGCTTGCCGGCGCGGGCGGCGGCGATCAGCGAGTCCATCAGTACCGAGTCGGTACCGGTACGGTACACCGTCATCTTGATGGCGACCACGGCCGGGTCGCTGGCGGCCTGGGTCAGCAGGTCGATCACCGGCTGGAAGGTCTGGAACGGGTGGTGCAGCAGGATGTCACCCTTGCGGATGGCCTCGAACAGCGGGGTTTTCTTTTCCAGGATGGCCGGCAGTGTGGCCTGGAACGGCGCAAACTTGGTTTCCGGGCGTTCGATGAAGTCCGGCACTTGCATCAGGCGCACCAGGTTTACCGGGCCGTCCACGCGGAAGACGTCCGGCTTTTGCAGGCCGAACGTGGTGAGCAGGAACTCTTCCATGTGTGCCGGGCAGGTGTCGGCAATTTCCAGCCGTACCGCGTCGCCGTACTGGCGCTGGCGCAGCTCTCCCTGCAGCGCGGTACGCAGGTTTTTCACGTCTTCGTCGTCTACCGACAGGTCGCTGTCACGGGTGACGCGGAACTGGTAGCAGCCTTTCACCAGCATGCCGGGGAACAGCTCTTGCACGTGCGAGTGCAGGATGGACGACAGGAACACGAAGGTATCGGCGCCGTCCGGGGCCAGCTCGGCCGGCAGCTTGATGACGCGTGGCAGGATACGCGGCGCCTGCACGATGGCAATGCCGGACTCGCGGCCGAAGGCGTCGGTGCCTTCCAGCTCCACGATGAAGTTCAGGCTCTTGTTCAGCAGGCGCGGGAACGGGTGCGACGGGTCCAGACCGATGGGGGTGAGGATGGGCATCAGCTCGCGGAAGAAGTAGTCGCTGATCCAGGCTTTCTGCGCGGCATCCCACTCGTTACGGCGCAGGAACAGGATGTTTTCGTCACGCAGTGCCGGGAAGATTTCCTCGCGCAGCAGGCGGTATTGCTCGCGCACCAGTTCGTGTGCTGCGGCCGATACCTTGGCCAGCGCCTCGGCCGGCGTGCTGCCGTCGGCCAGAATGCGGTCCGGCGTGATCTGGGCGGCTTCTTTCAGCCATGCCACGCGCACCTCGTAGAACTCGTCCATATTGGACGAAACGATGCACAGGAATTTCAGCCGCTCCAGGATGGGCAGGCGCTCTTCTTCAGCCTGTGCCATCACGCGGCGGTTGAATTCGATCAGGCCCAGTTCGCGGTTGAGGAGGTTGTCGTGTGGCGTGGTCATGGTTTATGCAATGCTGGTAAGGGGTGGTGCAAAAAAAGCCCTCAAACGAGGGCGGGGGCTTACTGCTGCGGGGTAAAGCCGGCAACCTGGTCGGCGCCCTGGCCGTAGAAGTAGGCTTCCAGCTGCGCTGCCAGGTACTGGCGGGCACGCGCGTCAGCCAGGCTGAGGCGGTTTTCGTTGATCAGCATGGTCTGGTAACGCAGCCAGCCTTGCCAGGCTTCTTTGGAGACGTCGGCGAAAACGCGCTGGCCCAGTGCGCCCGGCAGCGGCGGGAAGTCCATGCCTTCGGCTTCGCGACCGAGCTTAACGCAGTTAACCATTCTTGCCATGATGCATTCCTTGCTAAAAGTGGTGACACGATAGCTTTTTATTGTGTCACAGAGATGACGGGTAACCAACCGTGACAGCAGCAGGGGTACGCCCCTGCCGCGTCATTTTCTGGTGGCCGCTCAATCCTGCAGCGGTTTGATCAGCACCTTGGAGCGGCGGTTGTGGTTGTAGAGTTCCCGCCGTGCCGCCGGCAGGTCGTCTACGCTGGCGGGCAGAAAGCCGCGCTCGGCGAACCAGTGCGCCGTTTGCGTGGTGAGGATGAACACTTTTTTCAGGTCGTGCAGCCGGGCCTGGTCTTCTACGTGCTTGAGCAGGCGGTCGCCAAAGCCGGCGTTGCGGCGCTCCTGGCTGATGGCCAGGCACGCCAGCTCGGCCATACCATCCTCAGGAAATGGCAGCATGGCCACGCAGCCGTAGATGCGCTCGTCGTGTTCCAATACCGCGTAGTGGCGGATCTGCATTTCCAGGTGTTCGCGGCTGCGCTTGATCAGGATGCCTTGTTCCTGCAACGGGCGGATCAGCGCCAAAATGTCGCCCACGTCTTCGATGCTGGCTTCGCGTACCTTCACCAGCGAGTTGCGCGCGATCATGGTGCCGGTGCCGAAGTCGGTAAACAGCTCTACCAGCAGGGCGCCGTCTTCGTTGTGGCTGACCAGGTGCGAGCGCACCACGCCTTCGCGGGTGGCGCGGATGGCGTAGGGCAGGCTGATGCGCACTTCTTCGCTGTCGATGCCGCGCTGCGAGATGGTTTCGGCCTGTTCGGCCGAGATGGCGCTGTGCAGCACGCCATCGGCGTCCACCAGGCCATTGCTTTGCACCATGAAGATCAGTTTTTCCGCTTTCAGCTCGATCGCCGTCTGGCAGGCCACTTCTTCCATCGTCATGTTGAACGCTTCGCCGGTGGGCGAGTAGCCGATCAGCGACATCAGCACCAGCTCGCCCAGGTCCAGGCGCTTGTTGATGGCGGCTGTGTCGATCTTGCGTACGCGGCCGCTGAATTGCATGTCGGTGCCGTCGATCACGCCCAGCGGCTGTGCGGTGACAAAGTTGCCACCGGCCACGCGCAGGCAGGCACCGTGCATCGGCGAGTTGGGCATGCCCATCGACAGAAAGGCTTCCAGATCATGGCGCAGGCCGCCTACCGCCGATTTGACTGCTTCCATGGTCAGCGTATCGGTGACGCGTCGGCCGTGGTGAAACTGTCTGGCCACGCCACGCAGGCGCAGTTGTTCTTCGATTTGCGGGCGGGCGCCGTGCACCAGCACCACGCGCACCCCCAGGCTGACCAGCAGGTTGATATCCTGCGCCAGACCGTACAGGTTGCCGCGTGCCAGGCATTCGCCATTGACGGCAATGACGAAGGTCTTGCCGCGAAAATTGTTGATATAGGGTGCTGCTTCGCGGAAAGCCAGCACGAAATCGGGATGCAGCATGTGCAGCTCCAAACAGCTGAGGCCGAGAAAAACGCAAGAGTAGCAGGAATGCCGTTGCCCTGATATGGCACGGCGGTTACAGCAGGTACGGTTGGCCGCGCCGCCGGGGTTGGTGGCCTATTTTTCCAGTCGCAGTTCTTCCGGGGTGTCGTCCTGGTCGCCGTGCGGGTGCTGCTGGTACAAGCGGGAAAACGCCTCGCGCCCCTTGGTGGCGGTGGGCGGGCATTGCAGGTTGTCCAGCTGTACCTGTTCGCAGTAACAGGCGAGGTGGCATTGCAGGCGGTGGATGGGGTGGGGTGCCAGCCGGATGCCGGCTTGGTCCAGCACGGCCAGTAGTTGCACCAGCGAGTGCTGCGGCAGGGCGTATAGCAGGGTAAGTTGGCCGCGAAGGGCGTCAGCGCGGGTACGAATGCCGCACTGCTCGGCCAGCAAATGCGCGGCGTGCGCCGTCTGGCTGGGCTCGGCCAGCCTCAGCGTGCGGCATTTGAAATGGTCGGCGGTCTGCATGGCGTGCTCCCGGACGGGGCACGCCATGCATGCCCGTTAGTTGCCGGCTTTCTTCAGCAGGATCTGCTGTACTTTCAGTACATTCAAGGCCTGGTTCAGCTGGGTGTCAACCGGCTTGCCGTCGTCGTCAGTGGTTTTGCTGGCCGACGGTTTGGCTGCTGGTGTTGCCGGCTTGCCGTTGGCCGGTTTGCTAGCTGGTGCAGCTTCTTCACCGCTCGGGTTGCTCAGGTGCTTTTCCAGATCGGCTTCGCGGATACGCAGGCTGCTGCTTTCGCTACCATCTTCGGCAATGATGTCCGGGGTAATGCCTTTGGCCTGGATGGAGCGGCCATTCGGCGTAAAGTAGCGGGCCGTGGTGAGCTTGATGCCGCCATCGTTGGACAGCGGCAGTACCGACTGTACCGAGCCCTTACCGAAGGTTTGCGTGCCGACGATCAAGGCGCGTTTGTGGTCTTGCAGGGCACCGGCCACGATTTCGGAGGCCGAGGCCGAGCCGCCGTTGACCAGCACCACCAGCGGCACGGTTTTCAGTTCGGCCGGGGTTTTGGCGTAGTAGTCGGGGGTGTTGCCGCGCAGGTAGTACTTGCTGTTGGCGTACAGGCGCATCTGCGCATCGGCAACGCGGCCTTCGGTGTATACCACCAGTGCGTCCTTGGGCAGGAAGGCGCTGGACACGCCGACGGCGCCGTTGAGCAGGCCGCCCGGGTCGTCACGCAGGTCCAGCACCAGGCCTTTCAGCGGGGCTTTGTTCTCTTTGTACAGGCCGCTCAGCGCCTGGGCGAAGTTCTCGACCGTGTGCTCCTGGAACTGGGCCACCCGCACGTAGCCGAAGCCCGGCTCCAACATGCGTGATTTCACGCTCTTGGTCTGGATGATGGCGCGGGTGAGGGTAAAGACCAGTGGTTTGGATTCGGTCTTGCGGGCGATGGTCAGTGTGACCTTGGTGCCCGGCTTGCCGCGCATGCGTTTTACCGCATCGTTCAGCGACAGGCCGCGTACCGGGGTGTCGTCGATCTTCACGATCAGGTCGCCGCTCTTGATGCCGGCTTTCTGCGCCGGGGTGTCTTCGATCGGGGCTACCACTTTCACCAGGCCGTCTTCGGCGCCGATCTCGATGCCCAGGCCGCCGAACTCGCCCTGGGTGCCTTCGCGGAATTCCTTGAAGGCCTGCGGATCGAAGTAGTCCGAATGCGGGTCTAGGCCGGACAGCATGCCTTTGATGGCTTCGTTGATCAGTTTCTTGTCTTCAACCGGTTCGACGTAGTCTTGCTTGATGCGACCGAACACTTCGGCAAAGATGCGCAGTTCAGTCAGCGGCAGTACGCTGTCGCTCTTGTCGGCAAACGCCTGTACGCTGAGGGTGAGGGCACCGCCCAGCAAAGCGCCGGTGGTCATCAGTGCCAGCTTGCTTGTACGTGATGTGGTCATGTTCAGTGTCTCGTCCGGGTCAGCGTGCCCAGGATTGGGGATTGATCGGTCTGCCCATATAGCGCAGCTCGAAATACAGGCCGGTTTCGCCGCTTTCCATGCTGCCGGTGGTTCCTAGTACGTCACCACCTTTGACGCTGGCACCGTTACCACGGGCCATGGCCGAGAAGCCGGTGTACACGGTGAGGTAGTTGCCGCCATGGTCGACGATCATGGCGTTGCCGAAACCGCGCAGCCAGTCAGCATAGACTACCGTACCATCGGCGACAACGCGTACCGGCGTACCCGGCGCGGTGCGGATGAACAGGCCTTTCCAGCTATTGCCTTCGCCACGCGCGGCGCCAAAGCGGCCGGCCACTTCACCGGCTACCGGCAGCTTCATGCGGCCTTGCAGGCTCTTGAAGGCGCGGCCGGCGGCACTGCCGTCCACCACGTCGTCCACCACTTCCGGCTTGGCGGGCTTGGCCGGTTCCGGCGGCGGTTTCTTGCCCTGCTTCTTGGCCTCGGCAATCTGCTGGCGGCGTTTTTCTGCGGCCAACCTGGCGGCCTCTTCACGCGCTTTCTTGGCGGCTGCGGCTTTCTTGATAGCTTCCTGGCGACGGCGCTCGATTTCGGCGTTGATGCGCGCGATCAGCGCCGTCAGTTGTTTCTCGTCTTCCTTCAGCTGCTGCAGCCGGGTTTGCTGGCTGCGGATGCTGGCGTCCAGTTGGCTAACCTGCGCTTGGCGCTGGTTCTTGGCGGCCTCGATGCGGCGCTTTTGCTGTACTTTTTCGGCCGACATGCGGCCCAGGCGTACCAGCTCGTCTTCCAGGCGCTCGGTAATGGCTTGTAGCTGGATTTCTTGGTCGCGCAGCTTGGCAATCAGTTCCTGCTGCGCGCGCGAAATATGGGTGTAGTAGGTGAGGTCGCGTGCGGCCTGGTTGGGGTCGCCCTGATTGAACATCAGGTTCATTGCGTCGTGCTCGCCGCGCTTGTAGGCGCTGGCCAGCAGTTTGCCCACGCGCTGGCGGGTTTCTGCCACTTTCAAGCGAATGGCTTGCAGCTCTTGCTGGTACTGCTGTAGCTGGCTGCTGGAACTGCCCTGCTTTTGCTCCAGCACGTTCAGCGCGGCGTGGGCGGCCTCCAGGGCTTCTTCCGATTCGGCAATGGCACTGGCGGTTTGCTTGCGCGCGGCTTCCTTCTGCGCAATGTCCTGCTGCAGGGTGGTAATGGCCTTGCGCACGCTTTGCAGATCCTGCTGCGGGGCAGCAGGATCCAGCGCTTTGCCGACCGGCGCCGCAAAGGCGGCGGCACTGGCCAGCAGGGTTAGCGACAGCAGTGTTTTCACTGGAACTCGATCAGCGATTGGCCGGTCATGTCGGCCGGTTGTTCAAGGCCCATCATGGCCAGCAGCGACGGGGCGATGTCGCGCAGCGCGCCACCGTCCTTGATGCGGGCCGGGCGGCCAACGTACAGGAACGGCACTTTCTGCAGCGTGTGCTGGGTGTGCGGCTGATGGTTCAGGTTGTCGAACATCTGCTCGCAGTTGCCGTGATCGGCGGTGACCAGCACTTCGCCCCCGGCGGCCAGCATGGCGTCCACGCAGCGTTGCACGCAGCTATCCAGCGCTTCCACGGCTTTGACAGCGGCGTCGAACACGCCGGAGTGGCCCACCATGTCGCCGTTGGCGTAGTTGCAGATGATGGCCGCGTACTGGCCGCTCTGGATGGCCGCCACGATCTTGTCGGTGACTTCCGGTGCGTTCATTTCCGGCTGCAGGTCGTAGGTGGCCACCTTCGGCGACGGTACCAGGATGCGGTCTTCGCCCGGGTAGACCTGCTCTTCGCCACCGTTGAAGAAGTAAGTGACGTGCGGGTATTTCTCGGTTTCGGCAATGCGCAGCTGCTTCAGGCCCAGGCCGGACAGGTATTCGCCCAGGCCGTTGCGGATTTTCTGCGGCGCGTAGGCCACCGGGTGTTTGTAGGCTTCGCCGTAGCTGGTGAGGCTGGCGTACAGCGCAAACTTGGGCTGGCGTACGGCAAAGCCGTCGAAGGCCGGGTCGGTCAGCGCGGTGGTCAGCTGGCGGGCGCGGTCGGCGCGGAAGTTCATGAACACGGCCACGTCGCCATCTTGCATTTTCAGCGGCTCGCCGATGACCGTGGGTTTGACGAACTCGTCGTTCTCGTCGCGGGCGTAGGCGGCGGCCAGCGCCTGCAGCGCGGTGTCGGCGTGGAATTCGGCTTCGCCTTCCACCACGGCGCGGTAGGCGCCTTCCATGCGCTCCCAGCGCTTGTCACGGTCCATCGCCCAGTAACGGCCGCTGACGCTGGCCACGCGGGCGTGCGGGCAGTCGGCCAGCACGTCCTGCAGGCGTTGCAGGTAGATTTCGGCGCTACGTGGTGGCGTGTCGCGGCCGTCCAGGAAGGCATGGACGGCGATGCGGCCAACCCCTGCCGCTTCGGCGGCGCGGATCAGCGCAAAAATGTGGTTTTCGTGGCTGTGCACGCCGCCGTCGGACTGCAGGCCCATCAGGTGCAGCGTGCTGCCGTTTGCTTTGGCGGTGGCGATGGCTTGCGCCAGGACCGGGTTGCTGGCGAAGGTGCCGGCTTCGATATCGCAGTCGATGCGGCTGATGTCCTGCTGCACGATGCGGCCCGCGCCGATGTTGAGGTGGCCCACTTCGGAGTTGCCGAACTGGCCGCCGGGCAGGCCGACATTGTGTTCGGAGGCGTCGATGGTGCCGTAGGGGTAGCGTGCTTTCAGCGCGTCCCAGTTCGGGGTATTGGCGGCGAGGATGGCGTTGTCGTCGCCTTCCAGGCGGTGGCCGAAGCCGTCGAGAATCAGCAGTAGAACGGGCGTAACCTTGCTCATAAGTCTTCCGTGCGGGCGATCGTAAGGGCGCATGCAGGCCGGCTGCATGCAGGACTGACTGGGATAGTATTGTATCGCGCCTTGCCTGTCAGTGCTGCCGCAGCGGGCTGTTGGTAGGCCGCATGCTACATGCCGTTACCTGCCGCCGGTTGGCTTAGCGGCCTTTCTTGCGCCGGATGTACAGCGTCTTGTGCACGCGGGCCACCACGTCGCCCTGGCTGTCCACCACGTCCACTTCCAGCTCCGGCAGGTATTTTTCGCCACCGGCGGTGGCAGTCCGTACTTCGTCCAGCCAGGCGTCGTGCAGCTGGAAACGGGCGGTTACCACGCCCTTGCCGGGTTTGATGTAGTCGACGCGGCCGGCTTTGTCCCACACGATGTAGTCGTTGCCCAGGTTTTTCAGCGTCATCAGCATGTAGAACGGGTCGGTCATGGCGTACAGGCTGCCGCCGAAGTGCACACCGACGTAATTGCGGTTGGAGAGGCCCAGGCGCAGGCGCACTTCTACCTGCTTCCAGTCGGGGGCGATGCGCGACACGCGGATGCCTGCGCCCCAGAACGGTGGCCACAGGTTGAAGACGGTTTTGGCGAGACGATGATTCATGTGTGTGATGTGAAACGATTGTTTTAATCGTGCCATCGTCGATAATTTGTGCTGTTGCGTCAAGCGCTTGCTCTGGCAGCAGCTTGCCGGGTTGGCCGCGGCTGCGGCCAACCTGGTTCAGAACGGCAATTCGCTCTGCGTACCGCGCAGCGGTTCGATGCGGGCGGCGGTACGGCCTTCCGCCAGCTGGATCTGCACCTGCTCGCCGTGTTGCAGCTCGGCGGGGGAGCGCACCACGCGGCCGTCGGCGTGCTGCACGATAGCGTAGCCACGAGCCAGCACCGCCTCGGGGTTCATCGCCAGCAGGGTGGCTTCCAGCTTGCCCAGCGCCAGCGTGGCCAGGCCCAGCTGCTGGTGGGTGGCGGCGCGCAGCACCTGGCCGGCGTGTTGCAGGCGTTGCTGCTGGCGCGCAATGTCGGGGCGTTGCGTCGTCAGCCGCTGCTGCAGGCTGGCCACGCGCCACTGCCGGCGTTGCAGGCCTTGTTGCAGGCTGCGTTGCAGGCGGCCTTGCAGGTTAGCCAGTGCCTGTTGCTGGCGGCGCAGTTTCTCGCCTGGGTGCTGCAGGCGGCGGCCCAGGTAGTCCAGGCGCTGCATCTTGTCGGTTAGTAGCCGGCCCAGCGCGCGCTCCAAGTGGCGGCGGGTGAGGTCTAGCTGTTGCTGCATGGCTTCACGGCTGGGCGATACCATTTCGGCGGCGGCGGTGGGCGTGGGCGCGCGGCGGTCGGCCACGAAGTCGGCGATGGTGAAGTCGGTTTCATGGCCGACACCGTTGACCACCGGCAGCGTGCTGGCGGCGATGGCGCGGGCGACGGCTTCTTCATTGAACGCCCACAGGTCTTCGATGCTGCCACCGCCACGGCACACGATCAGCACGTCGACTTCCTGGCGGCGGTTGGCCGCAGCGATGGCGGCGGCAATCTGCTGGGCGGCGGTCTGGCCCTGTACCTGGCAGGGGTAGAGCACCACGTCAATGCTGGGCATGCGCCGGCGCAGGGTAGTCACCACATCGCGCAGCGCCGCGGCGGCAGGGGAGGTGACAATGCCCACCCGGCGCGGGTTAGCGGGTAGGGCCTGCTTGCGCCGATTGTCGAACAAGCCTTCGCGTTCCAGCTGCGCCTTCAGCCGCTCGTAGGCTTCATACAGTCGCCCCAGGCCGGCAGAGCGCATGCTGTCGACGTTGATCTGATAGTCGCCACGCGCTTCGTACAGGGTAACCGTGCCACGCAGTTCGACCTGCATGCCTTCCTGCAGCCGGAAACCCAGCGCCGCCAAACGGTTACGGAACATCACGCAGCGTACTTGTGCGCCGGCATCCTTGAGCGAAAAGTAGGCGTGGCCGGATGCCGCCAGCGTGAGGTTGGAGATTTCGCCGCCAATCCATAGCGGTGGCAGGCCGCTTTCCAGCAGGTCGCGGGCCATGCGGTTAAGTGAGCTGACGCTGATGACGTCGTTTTGTGATGCGCCGAAAATCATGCTTGTCAAGTCATCCACAGAGCGGGTGTAAGAAAAGGAAAGCCGATTGCTTATGCATGCGGGGTGCGTGTGTCGGAATTGAAAAAATCAAAAACGTTTAAAAACAATAGCTTAATGTGGTGGTGTAATTTGTGTGCAATGTGGCTGCAGGCTTGTTTTTACAGGCACATAGCGCCTTGTTTGGCCGTCATCCACAGAGTTATCCACAGTTTTTGTGGATGGCTGGCAAAACGCCTGAAAAAATCAGTACTTACGCTACACAGCTGACAGTGGCTCTAAGTTGGCCGCCTGGTGGCAATCGTGTTGCGCCGCCGCCGCCTACCCGATAAAGTTTAGCGCTTGCTCAATAAAGGGAGAAATCTCTCGTGCTGTCTATCATTGAAGCCGCCGGTTGGCCGATCTGGACCATCATCCTCGCTTCCGTCATCTCCCTGACCATTACCATCGAACGATTCTACAGCCTGCGCAGCGCGCTGGTGGTGCCCAAAGGCTTGCTGGCGCAAACGCTGCAGCAGTTGCGCCGTGGCGGCGCCAGCCGGGACATGGTGGCCGAACTGCGCAGCCACTCGCCGCTGGGCCGTCTGTTGGCCGCCGGCCTGCGCCAGGCGGGCGCCCCGCGCGACGTGATGAAAGAAGCCATCGAGGACGAAGGCCGCATTGTGGCCCACGAACTGGAACGCTATCTGACCACGCTGGGCACCATCGCGGCCATGGCACCGTTGCTGGGGCTGCTGGGTACCGTTATCGGCATGATCGAGATCTTCGGTTCGCAATCGCCTGCCGGCACCGACCCGCGCGTGCTGGCGCACGGTATCTCGGTGGCGCTGTACAACACCGCCTTCGGCTTGATCGTGGCGATCCCCAGCATGATCTTCTATCGCCACTTCCGTGCCCGCGTGGATGACTTCCTGGTGGAAATGGAAGCCCAGGCTGTACGCCTGGTGGAAGCCATTCATGGCGACCGCCACGGCGACTAGGAGCGGCCATGAACTTTCGTCGACGCGGCCATCGGGAAGAGCCGGAAATCAATTTCATCCCGCTGATCGACCTGCTGCTGGTGATCCTCATCTTCCTGATGGTGACCACCACGTACTCGCGCTTTTCGGAGCTGCAGGTCAGCCTGCCGCAGGCCGAAGGCAAGGCCGAGGAAAAGAAAAACGCCGAACTGCGGGTAGAAGTGAGCCGCAGCGGTGACTATCTGGTCAACGGCCGGCGCCCGGACGATAAATCGGTCGCGGCGCTGGCCAAACTGCTGCAAACGCTGTCGAGCGGCAAGCAGAGCCCGGTGGTGATCATTAGCGCTGACGCCCAGGCCACCCATCAGGCCGTGGTGTCGGTGATGGAGGCGGCCCGCGTGGCCGGCCTGTCGCAGCTGACCTTTGCCACGCAAACGGTGACGCCATGAGCCGCCTGGAGCGGCACTGGTACCGCCCGGTCTGGTGGATGACAGCCCTTCTGGCCCTGCCTGAAGGGCTGTTTGCGCTGTTGGCCGCGCTGCGCCGCCTGTTGTACCGCTGCGGCATCAAGACCGTGACCACGCTGCCGGTGCCGGTGGTGATCATCGGAAACATCAATGTCGGCGGCGTCGGCAAGACGCCGCTCACCGAAAGCCTGCTGCGCGATTTTGCTGCGCGCGGCGTCAAGGCCGGGGTAATCAGTCGCGGTTACGGCGGCAGCCACCGCCAGCCCACGCTGGTGTCGGCCGCGACGCCAGCCAGCCTGGTCGGCGACGAGCCCTTGCTGCTGGCGGCTACCGGCGCGCCGGTAGCGGTGGGTCGCGATCGTATCGCCGCGGCCCGCCTGCTGCTGGCGCAGCATCCGGACCTGCAGCTGATCCTCAGTGACGACGGCCTGCAACACTACGCCTTGGGCCGTACGCTGGAAATTGCGGTGCTGGACGGAGAGCGCGGGCTGGGTAACGGCCACCTGTTGCCTGCCGGCCCCTTGCGCGAACCGCCGGCGCGCTTGCGCAGCGTGGACGCCATCGTGGTCAACGGTGGCACTGCCGGGCAGTTGGCGCTGCCGGCCTCGGTGCCGTGCTTTCGCCAGACGCTGGCGCCGGGGGCCTTCTACCGTGCGGCCAACCCTGCCGAAACCCGCTGCGCGGCCGATTTTGCCGCCGAGCAGGTGGTGGCGCTGGCCGGCATTGGCAACCCGCATCGATTCTTTGCCACCCTGCAGCAGCAGGGGGTGGTTTTGCAACGCAGCATCGCACTGCCGGATCACCATCCGCTAGCAGAATCGGACTTGCCAGCCGATGCCGACGCCGTCATCGTTACCGCCAAGGACGCGGTGAAGTTGCAGTGCGTCAATCATGCTAGACTATGGGTTCTGCCTGTCATGGCCAGGCTGGAACCCGATCTGGCCGCGTGGATACTGTCCCGACTGAAAGAAAGCAATGGACGCAAAATTTCTTGAAATCCTGGTCTGCCCGCTGTGCAAGGGCCCGCTGGTACTGAACAAGGCCAACCAGGAACTGATCTGCAAGGGTGACCGCCTGGCGTTCCCCATCCGCGACGGCATCCCGATGATGCTGGAAGGCGAAGCCCGCGAGCTGCCGCCCGAGGAAGAAGTGCAATGAGCGGCTTCCTGGTGGTGATTCCGGCACGGCTGTCGTCCAGCCGCCTGCCGGAAAAGCCGCTGGCCGACATCGGCGGCAAGCCGATGGTGGTACGTGTGGCCGAGCGCGCGGCGCTGTCGGCCGCCAGCCGCGTGATCGTGGCAACCGATCATCCAAGCATTGTCGCGGCCTGTCAGGCGCATGGGGTGGAGGTGGTGCTGACCCGCGCCGATCACCCCAGCGGTACCGACCGCCTGGCCGAGGTGGCCAGCCTGCTGGCGCTGCCCGACGATGCGGTGGTGGTGAATGTGCAAGGCGACGAGCCGCTGATCGACCCCGCCCTGATCGACGCCCTGGCGGCGCTGATGCAGGACGGTACGCTGCCGATGGCGACGCTGGCGCACGACATTCACCTCGCAGAAGACATGTTCAACCCGAACGTGGTGAAGGTGGTGGTGAACAAACAGGGCAGGGCGCTGTACTTCAGCCGCGCCCCCATCCCGTTTGCCCGCGACGCCTTCGCGGCCGACCGCAACACCCTGCCGGCCGGCCTGCCGGTGTACCGACATATCGGCATGTACGCCTACCGTGCCAGCCTGCTGCATACCTACAGCCAGCTGGCGCCGGCACCGCTGGAGCAGTTCGAGGCACTCGAACAGCTGCGCATGCTGTGGCACGGTTTCGATATTGCTGTCGAATGCGTGCCAGACGCGCCGCCGGCCGGTGTGGACACACCGGAAGACCTGGCCCGTGTGCGCGCCATCGTGGCGGCCAAGCTTTCCGATAACACAACAAGTGAATGATGGGAGTAAACGATGAAGTTGATTCTGTTGGGCGCACCGGGCGCCGGTAAGGGTACCCAGGCAAACTACATCAAGGAAAAATTCGGCATTCCGCAGATTTCCACCGGCGACATGCTGCGTGCTGCGGTAAAGGCCGGCACCCCGCTGGGCGTGGAAGCCAAGAAGATCATGGATGCCGGCGGCCTGGTCCGTGACGACATCATCATTGGTTTGGTGAAAGAGCGTATCGCCGAAGCCGATTGCGCCAACGGTTTCCTGTTTGACGGTTTCCCGCGCACCATCCCGCAAGCCGAAGCGATGAAAGAAGCGGGCGTGGATATCGACTACGTGGTCGAAATCGACGTGCCGGACGAAAACATCATCGATCGCATGTCCGGCCGCCGCGTGCACGTGGCTTCCGGCCGTACCTACCACGTCAAGTACAATCCGCCGAAAGCGGAAGGCGTGGACGACGAAACTGGCGAGCCGCTGGTACAGCGTGACGACGACAAGGCAGAAACCGTGAAGAAGCGCCTGGACGTGTACCACGAGCAGACCGAAGTGCTGGTGGGTTTCTACTCGCAGATGGCCGCTTCCGGCGACGCCAAAGCGCCGAAGTACGTGAAGATCGACGGTACCCAGGCGGTAGAAGCCGTTCGCGATACCGTACTGGCCGCCCTGGGCGCCTGAGCGTAGTCAAACGGCAAACAAAAAGCGGGGGCAACCCCGCTTTTTTCGTTTGCAGCTGCCTGCCTGCTAAATAAAAAAGCCTGCCACACTGGCAGGCTTTTTTGTGGCCGGTGCGGGCTCAGTGGTCTGTCTTGTCGCGCTCCAGTGGCCCCAGCAGTGGCGCCGGCAGGCGGCGTTCGTTGACCAGCTGCATCAGTGCGGTGACCACATTGGGATCGAACTGGGTATTGGCGCGCCCGGCGATGTAATCCAGTACCTCCTGCAGCGGCCACGGTTCCTTGTACGGGCGCTTGTGCAGTAGCGCGTCGAACACGTCCACCACGGCCACAATACGGGCCGACAGCGGAATATCCTGGCCTTTGAGTTTGTGCGGGTAGCCGCTGCCGTCAAAGTATTCATGGTGGCCGCCGGCGATCTCGGCGCCCATCGACAGGTAGCTGACGCCTTCCACCATGGTGCTGGCTTTGCGCAGGATGTTGGCGCCGATGGTGGCGTGTTGCTCCATGATCAGACGCTCTTCCGGGTCCAGGCGGCCGGGCTTGAACAGGATGTGGTCCGGGGTGCCCACTTTGCCGACATCGTGCAGGATACTGGCCATGCCGATCATTTCCATGAAGCGTGGTGTCAGATCCTGACCGTACACGCCCATGCGCTGCAGTTCGCCGGCAATGGCATCACTCAGCAGCTGAACGCGTAGTACATGTTCACCGGTATCGGTATCGCGGAATTCGGCCAGATCGGCCAGCGCGACGACGGTGGCCTCCTGCGAGCTGATCAGCTGCGAATACAGATACAGGTTGTCGTAGGCGGAAGAGATGCGCTGGCAATATACCTCCAGCAGGCTGCGCTCCACGTCTTCCAGCGGCCACGGCGGCGAGAAGTGCACCACGAATTCGCGGCCGTTTTGCGACGAGATGTACAGAATGTCCAGCGGGTGGCGGTAGACGTTCATCTTGTTGCTCAACGCTTCCTGGATAGCGGCGTGCAGGTCGGGGAAGTTGCGGGCGATTTCGCTATCGTTCTTGTTCAGCAAGCCCTCAAACGCACCGGTAGCGGCCAGTACTTCCAGCTGTGGGCGGCCGGCATTGTGCGTGTTTTCCATGCACAGCACGCCATCCGTTCCCACGTCCAGAATGGCGCTGATCTGCTTCAGTACGCCGGACGCAAACTCTTTCAGCGAGCGCAGCCGGTACAGGTCGCTGGCGCCTTCCAGGATCTTGGACAGGCCCTGGCGATTTTTCTCGATGGCGATCAGGTTTTCGTAAGCGCGCAGCGAGGCGATGACGGTGGTGAACAGCTTCTGCACCGTCAGCTCGGTTTTGGTCTTGTAGTCATTGATGTCGTAATTGAGGATGACCTCCTGCTCCGGCGCCTGGCCAGGCTGGCCGGTACGCAGCACGATGCGCGACACGGTATTGCCCAGTTCATTGCGGATGCGCTCCACCAGGCGCAAACCGGCGTCGTCGGTTTCCATTACCACGTCCAGCAGGATCAGGGCGATATCGGGGTGCTGGCGTAGCAGCTCGAAACCCTCAGCAGCGCTGTAGGCACTGTGGAGGGCAAGCGGACGTTCCTTGTAGCGCAGGTCCTTGATGGCGAGGCGGGTGGCGCTGTGGACATCCTTTTCATCATCGATGATCAGCACGTTCCATGGCCTGCGGGTAGGCGCACCGCTTTTTGTCTCGCTAACATCGTCTAGCAGCCAGTCGTCGTTGTTATTCAGTTCGCTCATGCTGGTTCCTTACGCTTGTTGTTCTGGTGCCGTACAGGGCAAGGTGACGATGAAGTGAGTCCCCACACCCACTGTACTGTCGACTGTGATGTTGCCGCCCAGGCGTTTGAAGACAATATTGAACACGATATGCAAGCCTAGGCCGCTACCGCCGCTTCCTCTTTTGGTAGTAAAGAACGGTTCGAAGATGCGTTCCAGGTTGTCACTGGGGATGCCCTTGCCATCGTCGCTCACAATCAGCCGCACCCGACCCGCTGCCAAAGGATCGGCTTTCAGCACGATCGTGCCTTCCTGTTCTTCATCATAAGCGTGTAGTAATGCGTTCATGACGAGGTTGGTGACTACCTGTGACAGCGCACCGGGGTAGCTGTCCATGTCCAAGCCATCTGGGCAGTCGATATCCACCTGGATATGCGAGCGCCGCAGTTTGGGCCGCAGGCTGGTAATGACTTCGTGCAGGTATTCGTTCAGATCGAAGGTACGGCGCGCTTCGCTGGTCTGGTCCACCGCTACCTGCTTGAAACTGTGGATCAGGTTGGCCGCACGCTCTGCATTACTGAGAATCAGCTCTGATGACTCGGCCGCATTTTGCAGGTAGTCCTGCAGCTCGCTTTTCTTGATTTGACCACTGCTGAACTGGCTGACAATCTGCTGTGTGGCCAGCGACAGGTGCGAAGCTGCGGTGAGCGTAATGCCAATCGGCGTGTTGATCTCGTGCGCCACGCCAGCCACCAAGCCGCCTAGCGAGGCCATTTTTTCGGTGCGGATCAGCGTGTCCTGGGTATCCAGCAGTTGCTGATAGGCACTTTCGGCGCGTTCTTTCTGCTCCAGCGCACCGGATTCGGCGTCGCGGCGCAGTACCAATTCCTTGCTGATTTTCTGGGTAATGGCGTTCACACCGTGTACTAGCTCGGAAAACTCGGCAAAACGCGCTTCCGGCAGCAGGATGTTTTCGTTCGCTTCCAGCCGCGAGGCCCGCACCAGCGCAGCGTGCAACTCCTTGATCGGTGAAAATACATAGCCTCGTAGCAGCATGACCAGAATGACCGACAGGCTGATGGCGACCAGTGCTGCCTGCAACATTTGGCGCAGCACCTCGCTTTCCAGCCGGTCGTTGATTCGGGCGCGCGACAGATAGATGGTGACGGTACCCAGGTTATCGCGTTGCTGGTACAGCACCGGTAGCACCAGGCTCTCGTCTGCCTTTACGCTTTCGCCTTTTTTCAGGTTGACTACACGGCCATCCGGCAGGTTCTGGCGGCCCAGATACAGGCCGGCGTCGCCTTCGACCCGCATACCCACCACCGCGGCAGACTCCAGCTCGGCGTCCAGCGTGAGGCGAATGAATTCGTCGTCCAGCTGCCATACACCGTGTGGTAGCGACAACGCAAGCCGTTGTTTCAGGCCGTCTTTCTGCGCCTGGTAGTCCTGTTCTTCCAGTGCCAGTGTGCTGCGGTAGGAGGCAAGGCCAGTGGCGCCCAGCACCACCAGCAGGGCGAACAGGATCCAGATCAACAAGCGTGCCTTGATGCTTTGCATGGTGATTCCGTTTTTCTCTCGTTGTTTCATCTTACGACAGCACGCTGGTGCTTTTGGGCAAAATTCAGCACTGGTCTGATGGTGGTGCGGCCAACGTCGCCAAAAAGCCGCAGCGACCAACCCTGCCAGCGTTAGGGTTGGGGGCTTGAAATCGGGGCGGCCAACCCTATCTTGCGCTTACCGTCGTTAATTACTCAGACAGACACTATGAGCGCACAGAAAGAAACCCTGGGTTTTCAGACCGAAGTCAAACAGCTTTTGAAGCTGATGATCCACTCCCTGTACTCCAACAAGGAGATCTTCCTGCGTGAGCTGGTTTCCAACGCCAGCGATGCGGCCGACAAGCTGCGTTTCGAGGGCCTGAACAATGCGGCCCTGTTCGAGAACGACCCGGATCTGAAAATCCGCATTGCGGTAGACAGCGATGCCAAGACCATCACCATCACTGACAACGGCATCGGCATGAACCGTGACGAAGTGATCGCCAATATCGGTACCATCGCCAAGTCCGGTACCAAGGCCTTCTTCGAGCAGCTGTCCGGCGACGCCAAGAAGGATGCCAATCTGATCGGCCAGTTCGGTGTGGGCTTTTACTCGGCCTTCATCGTGGCCGACAAGGTCACGCTAACCACCCGCCGTGCCGGCGCTGCTGCCAGCGAAGGCGTGCGCTGGGAGTCGGCCGGTGAGGGCGACTTCACGCTGGAGCAGGTAGAAAAAGCCGAGCGCGGTACCGAGATCGTGCTGCACCTGAAAGAGGGCAACGAGGAGTTCCTCAACGACTGGTCGCTGAAGCGCATCGTGCGTACCTACTCCGACCACATCTCCATCCCCATCGAGATGAAAAAGGGCAATAGCTACGGCGAAAACGGCGAAGTCATCGTCAGCGACGACTTTGAAACCGTCAACGAAGCCTCCGCGCTGTGGACCCGCAGCAAGAACGACATCAGCGAAGAGCAGTACAAGGAGTTCTACAAGCACGTTGCCCACGACTTCACCGACCCGCTGGCCTGGAGCCACGCACGCGTCGAAGGCCGCCAGGAGTACACCGAGCTGCTGTACATCCCGTCGCGCGCCCCGTTCGACATGTGGGACCGCGACCGCAAGCAGGGTGTGAAACTGTACGTGCGCCGCGTGTTCATCATGGAAGACAGCAACAAGCTGATGCCGCAGTACCTGCGCTTCGTGCGTGGCGTGATCGACAGCAACGACCTGCCGCTGAACGTGTCGCGCGAAATCCTGCAGGAATCGAAGGACATCGACGCCATCCGCGCCGGCTGCGTGAAGAAAGTGCTGGGCCTGCTGGAAGACCTGGCCAATAACCAGCCGGAAAAATACGCCGACTTCTGGAAAGAATTCGGCCAGGTGCTGAAAGAAGGCGTCGGCGAAGACTTCGGCAACAAGGAGCGCATCGCCAAGCTGCTGCGCTTCGTGTCCACCGCGAGCGACGGCGACGTACCCACCGTGTCGCTGGCGGACTATGTTGGCCGCATGAAAGAAGGCCAGGACAAGATCTACTTCATCACTGCCGATACGCTGTCTGCCGCGCGTAACAGCCCGCACCTGGAAGTGTTCAAGAAGAAGGGTGTGGAAGTGCTGCTGCTGACTGACCGCGTCGACGAGTGGGTGACCGGCTCACTGACCGAATTTGACGGCAAGAAGTTGCAATCGGTGGCCAAAGGCGCGCTGGACCTGGGCGCGCTGGAAGACGAAGCCGACAAGGAAGCGCAAAAGCAGGTGGAAGAAGCCGCCAAGCCGGTGGTCGAGCTGGTACAGAAGGCGCTGGGCGAACGCGTGAAGGACGTCCGTGCTACCGCCCGCCTGACCGACAGCCCGGCTTGCCTGGTGGTGGGCGAGCACGACATGAGTGCCCACCTGGAGCGCATGCTGAAAGCCGCCGGCCAGCCGGTACCGGAAGGCGCCAAGCCGACGCTGGAAATCAACCCCGAGCACGTGCTGGTGAAACGCCTAGCCGCCGAGTATGACGACAGCCGTCGCGAAGACCTGGCCAATGTGCTGTACGACCAGGCGCTGCTGGCCGAAGGCGGCAAGCTGGAAGACCCGGCCGCGTTCGTGAAGCGCATCAACAAGCTGATGCTGGAACTGTCGGCCTGAGGCTGAAGGTTGGCCGCACGCTGCTAGCCGCCCTTCGGGGCGGCTTTTTCTTGCCTGCCGGCGGCCTCCGACGGCTAGCCGGTCTGCCGTTCGCTTTTCTTTGCGTGTCTTTTTGCCGATTCTGTGGCAAAAAGACGCTTTGCCTGTTTGCCGTTATCGCCATGAAGATTACCCGCCACCTCCCGAAAGAAGAAATCAAGGCGCTGCCGCCGTTTGCCGCGCTGGGCCTGGCGCAGATCACGCTGGTACGCGACGACGCCGCGCTGGCGGCCGCCATTGACGCCCTGCAGGGCCACGCGGTGCTGGGCTTTGACACCGAGTCGCGGCCAACCTTTCACAAGGGCCAGCAGCCCACCGGGCCGCACCTGGTGCAGCTGGCCAGCGCCGACCACGCCTGGCTGTTCCCGCTGGGCGAGGGGCCGATGCCGGCGCCGCTGGCCCAGTTGCTGTCACGCCCGGGCCTGACGCTGGCCGGTTTCGACCTCAGCTCCGACCGTGCCCACCTGAAAAACCGCTTCGGCGTGACCGACCTCAACCTGCTGGACCTGGGCAATCTGTTTCAGTGCGAGGACAAGCGGCTGACCATTGGCGCCGTACAGGCGGTGGCGCAGCTGTTCGGCCAGTATTTCCGCAAGTCAAAAAAGCAGTCCACCTCCAATTGGTCGCTGCGCGAGCTGTCCGACGCGCAGCAGCTGTACGCGGCCAACGATGCCTGGGTGGCGTGGCGGGTGTGGCGGGCGCTGCAGCCGGCTTGACCCCGGCTGTCACTGTGATAGGCTGCGCCTCCTGCCTGCGGGCAGCCTTCACGTCGAATTTTCCGAGTATTTTCAATGCTGTTTGAGCAAGCCCTGGCCATAGTGGATCTGGAAACCACCGGTGGCCATATCACCCGCGACCGGATTACCGAAGTCGGCCTGATCCTGGTGGACGGCGAGCGCGTCGAGCGCATCGACTTCCTGGTCAACCCGGGGCAGACCATCCCCGCCTTCATCGAACAGATGACCGGCATCAGCAATGCGATGGTGGCCGACGCGCCGCCGTTTGCCGTCATCGCCACCGAGCTGCTGGAAAAACTGCAGGGCCGCCTGTTCATCGCGCACAACGTGCGTTTCGACTACGGCTTCCTGAAGAACGAATTCAAACGCGTCGGCCTGAGCTTCCGCAGCGACGTGCTATGTACCGTCAAGCTGTCGCGCCGGCTGTACCCGCAGCACTACAAGCACAACCTCGACAGCATCATCGCCCGTCACGGCATTGTGTTGGCCGAGCGCCACCGCGCGCTGGCCGACGCCGAAGCGGTGTACCAGTTCTTGCAGCAAACGTTGCAGACGCTGGGCCAGCAGACGGTGGAAGACGCCGCCCGCGAACTGATGGCCTTGCCGTCGGTGCCGCCGGGGCTGGACCCGGAAGTGGTGGACAACCTGCCCGACGTGCCTGGCGTCTACCTGTTCTTTGACGAGAAACGGCTGCCGCTGTACGTAGGCAAGAGCGTCAACCTGCGCAGCCGCGTGTTGTCGCACTTTAGCGGCGACCACCGCCAGCACAAGGAAATGCGCATCAGCCAGGAAATCCGCCACGTCGAATGGGTAGAGACCGTGGGCGAGTTCGGCGCCTTGCTGCTGGAGTTGCAGCTGATCAAGGACAAGAAGCCGCTGCACAACCAGCGCGGCCGGCTGGAACAGGAGCTGTGCACGCTGCAGCTGGCGCGCGATGGTGACGGCTTTCTGCTGCCGCGCATCGTCTACGCCCGTGATATGGACTTTGCCCGCCTGGACGCCATTTACGGCCTGTTCCGTACCCAGAAAGAGGCCAAAAAGGCGCTAACCGAGCTGTGCGAGGCAAACGGCCTGTGCCAGACCTGTTTGCAGCTGGAAAAGCGCGGCGCACGCAAGGGCGCCTGCTTTGCCTACCAGATCGGCCGCTGCAAGGGCGCTTGTATCGGCAAGGAAGACGCCGACCATCACAACCTGCGCCTGCTGCATGCGCTGGGCAAGATCAAGGTGAAAAGCTGGCCTTACCCAGGGCCGGTGGCAGTACGTGAGACCGACCCGGTGAGCGGCGAGTGGGAAGAGCACCTGTTCGACCGCTGGTGCTACCTGGGTAGCCGCCGCGACGAGGCGCAGGCGCCGCAGGGCACGCCGCGCTTCGATGTGGATACCTACAAGCTGCTGGCGTCGTTCATCAAGAAGCCGATGGATAACGCCGAGCTGCGCCAGCTGGCGCCGGCCGGCGGCTCTGCCGCATAAAGCACAAGGCCACCCTGCGGGTTAATGCCAGTCAGTTAGAGCTGACTGGCGTTTTTTATTTAGGGGTTTGTTGCGTTGAAGTAGGCTAGTGTGTCCGCGATGCGGACGATGATTAGATGCCGGTTCCGCCCGGCAGACGGGAAAGGGGGCGGATTGCCGCCCCCTTTTCATTCCCCCGCAACCCGGGGCTGCTCGAAACCCCGTTCAAAATGGCACGCCCCAGGCGCCGCCGAACTCGCTCCTCGCTAACGGCTCGGAGCTCAAACAAATCGGCGTCTTAAAACCTGGGGCGCACCATTTTGACCGGCTCGCGCCAACGGGATTGGGCGCTTCACTCACGTCCTGCCATGTGAAAACCAAGCACATTCGCTGAACTGAATGGCATTAGCCCTAGGCGTGGCCTTGTGCTTTTAACGGCGTGTCATTAACTGTTGATGCTGGCAAAACCGCGCAGGCGGGCCTCGATCAGGCGCGGGTTTTCGCCGTTGGCGATGGCCACTACGCCTTCCATCACCAGCTCCTTGGCAGTACTTTCCAGTCGGATCAGGTGTTTCAGCTTGGTAGCCATCGGCAGGAACAGCAGGTTGGCCGCACCCACGCCATAAACGGTCGCCACGAAGGCGATAGCAATGCCACTACCCAGCTTGGACGGGTCGGACAGGTTTTCCATCACGTGGATCAGGCCCAGAACGGCCCCCAGAATACCCATGGTAGGCGAGTAGCCACCGGCTGACTCCCAGACTTTGGCGGCCTGCTTGCGGCCGTGTTCGTAGCTATCCAGTTCGGTTTCCAGTACTTCGCGAATGCTTTGCGGCTCGCCGCCGTCTACCAGCATTTGCAATGCTTTCTTGGTAAACGGATCTTTCTGGCTGTTGACGAAGCCTTCCAGCGCCAGCAGGCCGCCACGGCGCGAGGTCTGGCTCCAGGTGACGATCTCGCGGATCTGCTTGTCGTACTCGAAAACAGGTGGCTTGAATACCCATGCCGCCATTTTCAAGCCGGTGATGAACTGGCGTGGGGTGCTTTGCAGCATGACCGCGCTGGCCGTGCCACCGATAACGATAAGAAAGGCAGTGAGCTGCAACAGCGAGCCCAGGTGGCCGCCTTCCAGCGCCTGGCCGGCCAGGATGGCAGTCAGGCCACCCAGCACGGCTACAATACTGATTTTGTCCAAAGTCGGTTTTCTCTAGGTTCTTCAGGTCCATTCGCGCAGGCGGGTGCGCAAGCGGGCGATGGCTTGGCTGTGCAGCTGACAGACGCGCGATTCGGATACGCCGAGCACGGCGCCGATTTCCTTCAGGTTGAGCTCCTGTTCGTAGTACAGCGCCATCACCAGCTGGTCGCGCTCCGGCAGTAGCTTGATGGCTTCTACCAAAGCGCTGCGGAAACCGTCGTCGCTGAGTACGGCCAGCGGTTCGATGCCGTTATCGTCGGCAATATTGTCGATACCGTGGGTGGGGTTACCGTCGTCGTCCTGGAAGTCTTCAAAGTGCACCAGCCCCACGCCGCGGCACTCGCCCAGCATGGCCTGATACTCGTCCAGCGGCAGCTGCATGAAGTCGGCAATTTCGCTTTCGATCGGCGAACGGCCCAGTTGCTGTTCCAGCTTGTGGATGGCGTCTTCGATCTGGCGGCTGTTACGGCGCGTCTGGCGCGGCATCCAGTCTTCGCGGCGCAGCTCGTCCAGCATGGCGCCACGGATGCGCTGGCTGGCAAAGGTTTCGAATTGCACGCCCTGCGCCGGGTCGAACTGTTTGGCGGCCTCCATCAGGCCGATCACCCCGACCTGGATCAGGTCGTTGATATCGACGCTGGCCGGCAGCCGTGCCACCAGCATGCTGGCCAGTTTTTTTACCAGTGGCGTGTACTGTTCGATGTCGATCGCCGGGCGGGTATCTGCCGCCTGGGCGTATGCCCGCATTTTGTGATGCACTGCCATGTCAAGGCCCTGTCAAGTCTGCAAGCGATTTGGTGGTCATCAAGAGGTGCTCCAGATAGCTGTTGCGCGGTGCACTCTGGTCGGGCGCATGCCAGCGCGGCAGCATCTCGGCAAGCTGGCGATAGGCCAGCGCAGCCTCGCAGTCGGCAAACGCTTCTACCGTGGGGCGGCGCAGCGTCTGGCTCTTGCGTACAGTATTGTCCAGCGGCACGAAGCCTACCCAGCGCAATGCTACCGACAGGTAGTCGCCAGCCACGCTGTTCAGACGGTTGAACACCGCCTGGGCTTCGCCAAAATCCTGTGCCCGATTTACCAGTATATTGAATCGGCGCCGTGCGTACTCGGCGGCCAACCTTTTCAGGCTGGCGTAGCCCTGGGTCAGGCTGTCGGCGTCCGGGCTCAGCACCAGCACCAGATTATCGGCAATGCAGGCCGGCGCCGGGTCTTCGGCGATGGCCGGGCAGTCGATCAGCAGCACGCTGCTGTCGGCTTCTACCGAGGCAAACTCGTTGGCCAAGCGCCGCCATAGGCGGGGCGACAGCCGCGTGCGGTCGTCGCTGCTGGCTGCCAGATTGACCAGGTTGAGGCCGTAACGGTTCGCCACCATCAGCTCGTTGATGCCACCCAGGCTGATGGCCAGGCTGGCAAAGGTGCCGGTGGCCGGCAACCCCAGGCGCCGTGCTTGCTGGTGGCCGGGCTGGTGTTCGATCAGCAGCGGGCGCTCGCCGGCCAGTGCCAGACTGGCGGCCAGTTCGCCCACCAGCGTGCTGACACCACTGCCCTCGCCGCCGATGAAGGCGAAGCTGGGTGGGTAGTCGGCCTTGGCGCGTTGCAGGCGCAGGCTGGACGCTTGATCGCTCATGGTGTCAGCCCAGCCAGCCCGATTGCGCGGCGTTGAGGATGGCCATTTCGTCGCCGGCGGGGTTGAACGGCGAGTTCTGCTGCGCGGCGCGCAGGGCGCGGTCGATCAGTAGCTCGGCGTGGGCGGCGTGAATGTCTTCCGGCACGCGCTGGCCGTTGGTCACGTAGAACAGGCGCAGCCGGTTGCGGATGACCACGTCCAAGCTGGGGCCCAGCGCCAGCGCCTCGTCGATCTTGGACACGATGGCGCCGGTCAGGCCGTCGCCCTTGTAGTGGCGTACCACGTCTTCCAGCGTATGGCCGTCGGCGTTGGCCGCCAGCAGCAGCAGGCGCTGCACCGGGCGGCCTGCCTGGTTGAACATCTCGAGTTGGCTTTGTACCCGCGCGTCGCGTTGCCCCATGCCGACGGTGTCGATCAGTACCACCTTGCGCGGCGTCAGGTCGGCCAGCGTCAATTGCAGGTCGCCTTCGTTCTGTACCGAAAACACCGGCACGCCCAGAATCTTGCCGTAGATGCGCAGCTGGTCCTGCGCGCCGATACGATAGGTATCGGTGGTAATCAGCGCCACGCTCTGTGCGCCGTAGCGCATGGTGGCGCGTGCGGCCAACTTGGCGACGGTAGTGGTCTTGCCGACGCCGGTAGGACCGACCAGCGCGTAGATGCCGCCGGCTTCGATCGGGTCGTGCAGCGGGTCCATGCACTTCAGGTTGTGGATCAGCGCCGAGCGCGCCCACTTTTGCGCGACGTCGCCGTCGTATTGCGGCGGCAGCTTTTGCGTCAGCTGCCGGATCAGCGCCGAGCTGAAGCCGGCAGTCAGCAGGTGGCGAAACAGTTCGGTGCGATTGGGGGCACGCTGCTCCATGTCCGACCAGGCAAAGCCGGCCAACTGGCTTTGCAGCAGGCTGCGCAGCTGCTTGATCTCGTCGCTGATCTGCTTCAGCTCTTGCGCCATCTGCTCGCGGTCCTGCTCGGCCGCGGGGTTGGCACGTCGCGGGTTGGCCGCTGCGGTTGGCTGGGCGGCCGTGCGGCGGCTACTGGCCTGCACATGCTCCAGAAACGGTTGCGGTTGGTTGCGTGGCGGTTCTGGCGGCGGCGGGGGAGGCGGCGGCGGGGCTGGCGGCTCTTCCAGCGGTTCCACCGGCATGGCGTAGGTGCGCGCCAGTGCACGGTTCATGGCCGGTGCGCTTTGCTGCTGCGGCGCAGGGCTAACCTGTGCCGGCTGTTGCGGCACATTGCGTGGCGGTTTGGGTTGCGAGGGCGGCGTCAGCGTGGTGGCCAGTGCCGACACGTCGGCATCGGCTACGGCCATGATCTCTACCCCGCCGCCCAACGTGGGACGGTTGGACAGGATCAACGCGTCAGCGCCAAGCTCTTCCCGAACCTGGCGCAGTGCATCGCGTGTGGTTTTGCCGTAGAACTTTCTGACGACCATCTATTAGCCTTTGCTCCCCCCAATCACCGCAATTATACGAATGGATTTGCTGTCTGGAATCTCATTATGCGAAATCACGCGCAGTTGTGGCAGTGCCCTGCGCAGAAAGCGTGCCAGTAGTGGTCGCAAACCCGGCGGTGTCAGCAAGACTGGATTGTAACCCTGATTTTCAACATTTTCTGTTTGCTGTGCGGCATTGGCCAGCAGGTTCTCTGCAAGACCGGGTTCCAGCCCGCCGCCGGCCTTGCTGTTGACGGCCTGTAGCAGGATGCCCTCCAGTGACGGTTCCAGCGTCATCAGCGGCAGCTCTTGCTCGCCAGGGAACAGCTGCTGCACGATGGCGCGCGACAGGGCGGTACGCACCGCGCTGGTCAGCTCGTCGACATCCTGCGTCATCGCCACGTGGTCGGCCAGGGTTTCGATGATGGTACGGATGTCGCGCAGGTTGATGCCGTCGGTCAGCAACTGTTGCAGCACTTTCTGCAGAATGCCCACCGACACCACTTTGGGTACCAAGTCCTCGATGAGTTTGGGCGCTTCCTTGGCCACGTGGTCGATCAGGGCCTGAACCTCCTCGCGACCCAGCAGCTCGGCGGCGTGCGCCTGCAGCAGGTTGGAGATATGGGTGGCTACCACGGTGCTGGCGTCTACCACGGTGTAGCCCATGTTCTGCGCTTCTTCGCGGCGGCTGGCTTCGATCCACACTGCCGGCAGGCCGAAGGCCGGGTCGGTGGTGGGCATGCCTTGCAGCTCGCCGCTAACCTGACCGGGGTTGATGGCCAGGAACTGCCCCAGGTACGCCTCGCCAGTGCCGATTTCCACGCCTTTGAGCAGGATGCGGTAGGCGTTGGGGCGGATTTCCAGGTTGTCGCGGATGTGCACCGGCGGCACCAGGAAGCCTAGCTCTTGTGCCATTTTCTTGCGGATGCCACGGATACGGCGCAGCAGCTCGCCGTCCTGATCACGGTCTACCAGCGGGATCAGGCGATAGCCTACTTCCAGCCCCAGCGGGTCTACCGGCTGGACATCTTTCCAGCTCACTTCCGCCAGCGGCTGTTCCATAATGGCTGGCGGCGGGGTGTCCGCCTGGGCTGGTGCTTGGGCTTTCTTGGTCTGGTTTTTGTCCAGCCACCAGCCCACGCCGGCCAGCGTGCCGGCAATCATCAGGAAGGCCGCGTGCGGCATATTGGGGATCAGCCCCAGCATGCCGATGACGGCAGCAGTGAGGTACAGGATGGTAGGGTTGGCAAACAGTTGGCCGCTTAGCTGTTCGGAAAGGCCTTTGTCGGTGCCCACGCGCGCCACCACCATACCGGCGGCGGTGGAAATGATCAGTGCCGGGATTTGCGCTACCAGGCCGTCACCGATCGTCAGCAGGGTGTAGGTTTCGGCGGCGTCGGCTACGGCCATGTCGTGCTGCAGGATGCCGATGATGAGGCCGCCCACGATGTTGATCACGATGATCAGGATGCCGGCCATGGCGTCGCCGCGCACGAACTTGGAGGCACCGTCCATCGAGCCGAAGAAGTTGGCCTCTTCTGCAATCTTGGCGCGGCGGATGCGGGCTTCGTCTTCGCCGATCAGGCCGGCGTTGAGGTCGGCGTCGATGGCCATCTGCTTGCCGGGCATGGCGTCCAGCGCGAAGCGGGCGGATACCTCGGCGATACGGCCGGCGCCCTTGGTGATGACCACGAAGTTGATGATGGTGAGAATGATGAACACCACGATACCGATGGTGATGTTGTCACCGATCAGGAAGTGGGCAAACGATTCGATCACCGCACCTGCAGCACCTGTGCCGTTATGGCCGTCCATCAGGATGACGCGACTGGACGCCACGTTCAGCGATAGCCGCAGCAGGGTGGTAATCAGCAGTACCGACGGAAATGACGAAAACTCCAGCGGTTCGCGCGTATTGATGCCCACCATCAGCACAATGATGGAAATCGCGATGTTGAAGGTAAAGAAGATGTCCAGCAGCAGCGGTGGCAGCGGCAGTACCATCATCGCCAGCACCAGGATGATCAGCACCGGACCAGCCAGGGTGTTCAGGTCGATTTTTTTCAGCAAATCCAGCAGCTTGTCCATGCCTTATTTAGCGATTTCCGGTGGGCGCAGTATGTTGAGTGTGTTTGCTTTCAGGGTCAAGCTCGTCCGGGACGTCCAGTTTCTCAGGAAACACCGGTGACAGGCCGCCTTGTTTTTCGTATTGCTTTAGCTGGTGTACATAAGCCAGTACCTGTGCTGCTGCTGTATACAGTTTGTTGGGTACCTCTTCGCCCAGTTCTACATTGAAGTACAGTGCCCGTGCAAATGGTGGTGCCCGCAGTACCATCACCTGGTGTTCGCGACCCTTCTCGATGATCTTTTCTGCCAGCTTCAGCGAGCCCTTGGCCACCACCTTGGGTGCATTCATCCCTTCGTCGTAGCTGAGTGCTACCGCGTAGTGCGTCGGGTTAGTGATGATGACATTGGCGTTGGGTATTTCCTGCATCATGCGCCGGCGTGCTGCCTCGCGCTGCAGCTGGCGGATACGACCTTTTACCTCTGGCGAGCCTTCCTGTTCTTTGTATTCTTGCTTCACTTCCTCTTTGGTCATGCGCAGGTTCTTGGTGTATTGCCATAGCTGGAACGGCACGTCCAGCAATACCAGAAACAGCATGGCGCCAACGACGATAAGGAAAGTGTGTTCCATCAACCCGATCAGGTGGATCTGCGCCCGGTCCAGTGGCATGCTCACCAGTCCGATCAAGTCGCCGCGCTCGTTCCAGATTACCCAGGTTGCTACGCCACCAATCAGTACGCTCTTGAGAATGCCTTTTAGCCCCTCACTGGCCGCTTGTATCGAAAAGAGCCGCGCAATGCCGCTGAACGGGTTGAGCTTGCCAAAGTTGGGCATAAAGGCTTTGGTGGTGAAGTTCCAGCCGCCAATCAGTAGCGGCGTTAGCGCCGCCACCAGAAATAGCCCGCCTAGCAAAGGGGCCATCGCTTGCAGCCCGTCCACCAGGCTGCTGCGGAACTGCTCCATGATGATGTCCCCGCTTTTGGCGCGGGCGGCATCAAAACTCAACCAGTCGTACATCACTTTGCGCAAGTACTGGTAGAGGCTTTCGCCGGTGGCCATCAGCATGCCAAGGCCAGTGACGGTGACGGCAAAGGTACTCAGTTCCCGCGACCGGGGAACATTACCTTCTTCGCGGGCCTGCTCGATCCGCCGCCCCGAGGGGGCTTCTGTCTTGTCTTCCTGGTCGCTATCGGCCATGTCGCTTGCGCAAATGAAAGTGTAATCAAACGGGCATGGTAGCCGATTGCGGCTTGCCGTGCTGTATCGGTCAACAAGGTTGGCCGCACGGTCTTGCTGCCGATGGTAAAATCGGGTGATTCAACTTCTGCATGGCCGCCCATGAAACAGTATCTCGACCTGATGCGCCACGTGCTGGAACACGGCACCGACAAGTCCGACCGCACCGGCACCGGCACCCGCTCGGTGTTCGGCTACCAGATGCGCTTTAACCTGGCCGACGGCTTCCCGCTGGTGACCACCAAGAAGTGCCACTTGCGCTCCATCATTCACGAGCTGCTGTGGTTCTTGTCCGGTGACACCAATATCCGCTACCTGAAAGAAAACGGCGTGCGCATCTGGGACGAGTGGGCCGATGAAAACGGCGACCTCGGCCCGGTGTACGGCTACCAGTGGCGCAGCTGGCCAGCGCCGGA
Organism: Vogesella sp.; assembly: GCF_046297735.1. Taxonomy (NCBI): domain Bacteria; kingdom Pseudomonadati; phylum Pseudomonadota; class Betaproteobacteria; order Neisseriales; family Chromobacteriaceae; genus Vogesella; species Vogesella sp. The sequence continues at coordinate 179,759 of NZ_JBKBHK010000006.1, read as the reverse complement.
TGGCCGCCACATCGACCAGATTGCCAACCTGCTGGACATGCTGCGCCGCAACCCCGATTCGCGCCGCCTGATCGTGTCGGCGTGGAACCCTGCGCTGGTGGATGACATGGCGCTGCCGCCGTGCCACAGCCTGTTCCAGTTCTACGTGGCCGACGGCAAGCTGTCGTGCCAGCTGTACCAGCGTTCGGCCGACATCTTCCTGGGCGTGCCGTTCAACATTGCCAGCTACGCCTTGCTGACGCTGATGATTGCCCAGGTATGCGACTTGCAGCCGGGCGAATTCATCCACACACTGGGCGACGCCCACCTGTACAGCAACCATCTGGAGCAGGCGCGCCTGCAGCTGACGCGCGAGCCGCGCCCGCTGCCGGTGATGAAGCTGAACCCCGACGTGCGCGACTTGTTTGCCTTTCGCTTCGACGACTTCACGCTGGAAGGCTACGACCCGCACCCGCACATCAAGGCCGAGGTGGCGGTATGAGCCCGCGCATCGTGCTGGTGGCCGCCATGGCCAACGACCGCGTCATTGGTATCGACAACACGCTGCCGTGGCATCTGCCGGAAGACCTGAAACACTTCAAGGCGGTGACGCTGGGCAAGCCGGTGATCATGGGGCGCAAAACCTTCGATTCCATCGGCCGGCCGCTGCCAGGGCGGCTCAACATCGTCATCACCCGTCAGACCGACTGGCGGCACGATGGCGTGACGGTGGCGCACTCGCTGCCGGATGCGCTGGCGCTGGTCGGGGATGCGCCAGAGGTATGCATCATCGGTGGGGCCAACCTGTACGCCCAGGCCTTGCCGCTGGCCGACGCCATGGCGCTGACGCACATTGCACTGGATATCACCGGCGACGCCCGTTTCCCGGCCTGGGATGCGCAGCAGTGGCATGTCGAGCAGCAGGCACCGCAAGTGGCGGCCAACGGTCTGCAGTACCAGTTTGCCGATTACACCCGACGTTAAGCCGCTGGGGGCCATGTAAAAAGGGAGGCATGATTGCCTCCCTTTTTTGCTTGTTTGCACGGCGGCAGGCCAGGTTAGCGTGTCAGCTCGTCGGCGGCGGCTTGTGCCAGCAGGCTGTAAGCATTGCCAAAGGCCGGCACCATCTGACGCAAAGTGGCCTCATCGCGGGCGATGATGGCTTTGAGCAGGGTGTCGAGGAAGCTGTGGGTACGGTCCAGCTGGCTCTTGCCGGTACGCAGAATGGCGTACAGGCAGCGCTGTGCCTGCGGCAGCAGATCAAACAGCGTCTGTTGCGTGTAGCGGTTGCCGGCGTGCTGGTACAGCAGGCTGAGGAAGTTGACCCCGCTGTGGTAGAACGCCTCGGTATCGCCCTGGCGGTGGTGTGCGCCCAGTTCAGTCATCAGCTCGAAGAAGCCGGCCAGATCGTCGTTCTGCCAGTTGGCCGACAAGTGCACTGCCACTTCTTCCAGCAACAGGAACCACAGCGCAAACAGTTCGCGTACATCGTCCCGGCTAACACTGGAAACGATGGCACCGCGACGCGGGTAGATGTCTACCAGATGGCGGCGTTGCAGAATCAGCAGGGCTTCGCGTACCGAGCCGCGGCTGACGTCTAGCTCGGCGGCAATACGCAGTTCCTGCACGCGAGCGCCGGGCGCGATGTCGCCGGTGACGATCTTGTTGCCCAGATAACGTGCAATCTGTTCGGTTAATGAGTCGTTAGCCTTGAAGCTCAAGACGTTCTCCTGAGGATGCATTTTATCGTTGTCTTTATTTTGTCCGGCAATCGGACCATGAACCGATTCTAGCATTCCCCAGCCTGCCGGCGATACGGCGCATCTGCCTGTACATTCAGCCAGCTACCGGCAGCTAGTGTTGTGTAAAGCCATCAACCGGCCGTGTGGAGTATACGGTGGTGCTTGCTGTTTATCAGGGAAAACCCGTACTATTCAAACGCTTGTTTAAGCAGGGCCGCGCGAGGGAATCAGGGGCTAACACTACAAAGTGGCTCGCAAGGTGCTTGTTTGAACAGCTGCTTCAAGAGCGGCGGTACATGCCGTCGCGCGTTCCTCAGGGAACCTTGCAGGTACGACACGGGTGTTTGCCTCTCCCACTGCGGGAGAGGCATTTTTTTTGTGTGCAGCGCGCCTTGTCAGCGTGCCAGCGGTGAAGGGCGTCGGATGGGATGAATTATCCAGCGTGCGGCCAACTTAGCGCTGGCGCTCGGCGTCGGCGGCGGCCAGGTCGGACAGCAGGATGTTCAGCGCGTCGGTCGACATGCGCAGTTCCAGCAGCGACAGCGCCAGCGAGCAGATCAGCAGCAACAGGCTGATACCGAAGATGTACTGCGCCGCCAGCGGCCAACCGGTGTAGATCATGAACATCGCCACCACGCACAGGAACAGGCTGCCCACGCCCAGGCTTTGCATGCCCTTGATCAGCGCAATGCGGCGACGCAGGTTGCCGATCTGCTGTACCAGCTTGTCGTTGGGCGTTTGCTGGTAGTCGTCGTACAGGCCGCGGATGATGCTGGCCAGCGCCAGGTAGCGGTTGGTGTAGGCCAACATCAGCAGCGAAATGGCGGGGAACAGCAGGGCAGGGGTGGTGAGGCTCAGCATGGTTACAGGTTTTCGTTGATGAAGACGTCGATGCCGTTGGCGGTGATGTCGTACAGGTCGATGATATCGTCGCCGCGCATGCGTACGCAGCCACGCGAGGTGGGGGTGCCGAAGGCAACGTGATCGCCGGCGCCGTGCAGGTAGATGGCGCGGTCGTAGCTGTCCACGTCGCCGCCCTGGTTAACGCCCGGCTCCTGGCCGCACAGCCACAGGATGCGGGTTAGGATCCAGTCTTTGTTCGGGTACTCGGCGTGCAGCTGCGGGGTGTACTTCCACGGCGTGATCTGGCGGCGGTAGATGATGGTGTCGCGTTCTATGCCGTCGCCGATGCGCTCGCACACCTTGTGCCAGCCGCGTGGCGTCTGGTAGCTGTTGACGCGCTCGCCCACGCCCTTGCTGGCGGTAGACACCACGTATTGCCGTACCGGCACGCCGCGCTCGTCGTACAGCGCCAGCTGCTGGCTGCGCACGCCCACCTCCAGCCACGGTGCGCCGGGAGTGCGCGGGTTGGGCTTTAGCTGTACCGGTTGCAGCGGGGTGGCTTGCAGCGTGGTGATCAGGCTGGCGTCGTCGGCCAGCGCTGGGCCGGCCAGCAAGGCCAGCAGGGTGAGCCAGGTTTTCATGGGTTGGTGTCCGTACGCCGCGTGGCGAAAAAGGCGGTCAGCAGTTGCCGGCTGTCGTCGGCCAGCACACCCCCATCGATGGCGGTATGGCTGTTCAGGCGGCGGTCGGCAAACAGGTCGATCACGCTGCCGGCGGCGCCGGTGCGGGCTTCGCGGGCACCGTAGATCACGTGGTCCAGCCTGCTGTGCAGTATGGCACCACTGCACATGGCGCAGGGTTCCAGTGTGACGTACAGCGTGCAGCCGTGCAGCCGGTAGTTGCCTACTGCCTGTGCTGCCTGCCGCAGCGCCACCATCTCGGCGTGGGCGCTGGGGTCGTGGCTGCCTACTGGCTGATTGTGGCCACGGCCGATGATGCGGCCATCCTTTACCACCACCGCGCCGACCGGCACTTCGCCGTTGGCCGCAGCGGTGGCGGCCAGTTGCAGCGCCTGCTGCATGTGGCTGGCCTGTTCGTCGGCCGGCGGCAGCGGCCGCACCGGCGCGTGCCGGGCGGCGGCCTGGCGTAGCCACTGGCGGTCGGTCTCACTCAGCGCTGACCAATGCACGCCGCGGGCGGCGGCCTCCAGCGCGAACAGCAGCTTGTCGGTGGCCGTGTGGCCGGTGGCCTTTAGCAACAGGAAGGCGCGCACGCTGCCGCAAGCCTGCAAGGCGCTGCGGTCCTGAATACCCAGCTCGGCCAGCCAGTGTAGGGCCTTGGGCGGCAAGGGGGGAGAGGTGAGCATGCGGGCTCCGTGAATGACGTGCGGCCAACCTTGCCGCAAGGCAGGGTTGGCCGCAAGGGAAACCGCCGGCCTCAGGCCAGGCGGCGGGTGGCGATCAGGTAGTTGACGTCGGTATCGTCGCCCAGGCTGTAGATGCGGGTGAGCGGGTTATAGCTCATGCCGCGCAGGGTTTCGATACCCAAGCCGGCGTTGCGCGCCATGCGCGACAGCTCCGACGGCTTCAGGAAACGGGCGTAATCATGCGTGCCCTTGGGCAGCATGTTCAGCACGTATTCGGCGCCCAGTACCGCCAGCATATAGGCTTTGGCGTTGCGGTTGAGGGTGGAGAAAAACACCCAGCCGCCCGGCTTTACCAGCTGCGCGCAGGCGCGTACCACGCTTTGCGGGTCCGGTACGTGCTCCAGCATTTCCATGCAGGTCACCACGTCGAAGCTGGCCGGCGCTTCGGCGGCGAGGTCTTCCACCGCCACGCAGCGGTAGCTGACGCTGACGCCCGATTCCAGGCTGTGCAGTTGCGCCACTTTCAGCGATTTCTTGGCCAGGTCGATACCGGTCACGCTGGCGCCGCGCGCCGCCATGCTCTCGGCCAGGATGCCGCCGCCGCAGCCCACGTCCAGCACCGTTTTGCCGGCGATGGCGGCGAAGTCATCGATAAAGCCCAAGCGCAGCGGGTTGATCTCGTGCAGCGGTTTGAACTCGCTGTCGGTATCCCACCACTTGTGGGCCAGCTGGCTGAATTTATCTAGTTCCAGTTCGTCTACGTTGCTCATGCGGTTTCCTGCTTATTTGGCCAGAATGCGGACGCGCCAGGCATCGGCGCGGGCTTTCAGATCGGCTTCGTCCAGTGTGGTGAGCTGGCGTTCGCGCAGTACGTTGCGGCCGTTCACCCACACGTGGCTTACCTGCTCGCGGCCGGCGGCGTACACGATGTGCGAAATCGGGTCGAAGCTGGGGCTGGTTTCGATCTGCGCCAGGTCCACGGCGATCAGGTCGGCCTGCTTGCCCACGCTGACGCTGCCCACCTTGTCGCCGATATGCAGCGCGTCGGCACCCAGCTGGGTAGCCATGCGGATGGCAGTGGCGGCCGGCACGGCTACCGGGTTCAGCGTGCCCACTTTGGCCAGCAGCGCGCCCATGCGGGTTTCGCTCAGCATGTCCAGCTTGTTGTTGGAGGCGGCACCGTCGGTGCCGATGCCCACGGTCACGCCGGCGTCCAGCAGCTTTTGTACCGGGGCGATGCCGGAGGCCAGCTTCATGTTGGACGTGGGGTTGTGGGCGATGGCCACGCCACGCTCGGCACACAGCGCGATTTCCTCGTCGGTGAGGTGCACCATGTGGGCGGCGATCAGGCGCGGGCTGAGCATGCCCAGCTTGTCCAGGCGCGCCAGCGGGCGCACGCCGTGTTCGGCCACGCTGCCGTTCACTTCATCCTGGGTTTCGTGGATGTGGCAGTGGATCAGCATGTCGTGCTGGTCTGCCAGTGCCACCACCTTGCGGAAAGTATCGTCAGACACGGTGTACGGCGCGTGCGGCGCCAGCGTGAAGGTGATCAGCTCGTTGCCCTGGTAGTTGGCCGCATCGGCCAGGCCCTTGGCAATATAGTCGTCGGCGTTCTGGCCGTAGGCGGTGGGGAATTCCAGGATCGAACAGCCCACGAAAGTCCGCATGCCAGCTTGCAGGCCGGCGCGTGCCATCGCGTCATGGAAGAAGTACATGTCGTTGATGGTGGTGGTGCCGCTGCGGAACATCTCACCCATCGCCAGCAGCGCGCCGTCGTAGACGAAGGCGTCGCTGACGTGTTTGCCTTCGGCCGGCCAGATATGGTTTTGCAGCCAGTCCATCAGTGCCTTGTCGTCGGCCATGCCGCGCAGCAGGGTCATGGCGCTGTGGCCGTGCAGGTTTACCAGGCCGGGCATCAGCACATGATTACCCAGTTCGATGCGTTCTGCTGCGTCGGCGCCGGCAATCTGCTCCGGGGAGAGGATGGCGGCAATGCGGCCGTCGGCGATGGCGACAGCGTGGTTTTCCAGCACCACTCCATCTTGTTCCACCGTGATGATCCAGCGCGCGGAAATCAGCTGGTCGAAGCGTTTGTTTTGCATGGGTAATCTGCCTTTCAAATCATTAGCGGGCGATTGTAGGCGCCCTGTTCGGCATTCGGCAACCGGCCTTCCCTGTGTATACTATGCAGATAGCGTCTTTGCGCATCCGTGCAAGGGCGCTTATTCTGTGTAAATAACTGCTAAATACCTGTGGCCACGCCCTTGGGGTAAGAGATTCCATGACCCAGAAGCCAGACAACTTCGACAGCTACCTGATTGGTTCGCGCTTGTCTATGCGCCAAGTGTTCCTGATGGCGCTGGTGCTGGGTTTGCTGATACCTGCCGTCATCATTACGGTGCTCAGTTTCAACCTGCAGCGCGAGCGCATGGAAAACCAGCTGGCGGTAGACCAAAAACGCCTGCTGGACATCGTGGCGCTGGGCATGCAAGAGCCACTATGGAACCTTAGCCGCCAGGCCGGCGCGCCGCTGGTGTCATCGGTGATGGACGATCCGCGGGTGATCTCCATCCGTGTCTCCGACACCCAGTCCAACACCGTGTTCCTCTCTACGCTGCGCAGCGAGCGCCGTATCGGCAGCGTGGCCTTCGTGCAAAAAGACGTGGTGTACCGTGGCGAGGCCATTGGCCAGGTCAGTATCGAGTTCGACACCGAACACTTGGCGATCGACCAGCGCAACCAGCTGAAGAACCTGCTGATGATCGTGGTAGCGCAGCTGCTGCTGTCCATGTTGCTGATCATGGCCATTTTGCATTCGCGCTTTCTGCGCCCGATCCGCCAGCTGTCGGAGCAGGCCACGCAGTTGGCCGCACTGAAGCTGGACGAGCCCTTTCATTGGGGCCGTCATGATGAAATCGGCACCGTTGGCAAGCATTTGGAATGGATGCGCGCCGAGCTGAAGCGCCTGATCGACGAGCTGAAGTCCAAGACGCTGGCGCTGGAGGCCGACATCGAACGCCGCCGCGAGGTGGAAGACGCGCTGCGCCGCTCCGAAAACAAATACCGCGAACTGTTCTGGTCCAATCTGGACGGCATTGTCATCAGCTCGCTGGAAGGGCAGATCATCGACGCCAACCCGGCCTTCCTCAGCCTGCTGGGTTACAGCCTCGACCAACTGAAACTGCAGAACTTCTGGAGCCTGCTGGACCGCGAGAGCGAGCCGCAGGAACGCTACAACCTGGACCACAAGGTGATGCGCTTCGGCTTCTGCGACGAATTCGAAGTGCAGTACATCAACCGCGTAGGCAACCCGATTCCGGTCAGCGTCAAGACCGTGGCCATGCGCGACGCCGCCGGCCGCATTACCGCCGTATGGCGCATGGTGCGCGACATTTCCGAGCGCCGCGCCGCCGAAGAGCGCATGCAGTTGGCCGCCAAGGTGTTCGAGAACACCGCCGAAGGCATCATGATTACCGACGCCGACGTGCAGATCCGCTCGGTGAACCGCGCCTTCACCGAAATCACCGGCTTCGCCCAGGACGAAGTGCTGGGCCAGCGCCCCACCGTGCTCACCTCCGGCCGTCACAGCAGCGACTTCTACGAAGCGATGTGGAACGAGCTGCGCGAGGAAGGCTTCTGGCAGGGCGAAGTCTGGAACCGCCGCAAGAACGGCGAGGTGTACCCGGAATGGCTGGCCATCAACGTGGTGAAGAGCCCGGCCGGCGAAGTCACCCATTACGTGGCCATCTTCAGCGACCAGTCCGAGCGCAAGGCCGCCGACGAGCGCATCCAGTTCCTGGCCCACTTCGACGTGCTGACCGGCCTGCCCAACCGCGGCCACCTGCAAGACCGGGCGCTACTGGCCATCCAGAACGCGGTGCGCGACAACGGCAAGCTGGCCATCCTGTTGCTGGACCTGGACCGCTTCAAGACCATCAACGAGTCGCTGGGCCACGCCGCCGGCGACATCCTGCTGAAAATGGCGTCGGAACGCATCCGCAAGGTACTGGGTACCGGCGAGGTGGTGGCGCGCCAGGGCGGCGACGAGTTCATCGTGCTGCTGCCGCTGATCAGCGACGCCGCCGTAGCCGCCCACGTGGCCGAGCGCATTCTGGCCGAGTTCAGCATCCCGCTGGAGGTGTACAACCACACGCTGTCGATCAGCGGCAGTATCGGCATCAGCATCTTCCCGGACGACGGGCGCGACTTCGACACCCTGGTGCGCAACGCCGACGCGGCGATGTACCACGCCAAGTCCAGCGGCCGTAACAACTACAAGTTCTACACCGCCGACCTGAACGCCCGCGCCCGCGAGATCCTGGCCATCGAAAGCCAGCTGCGCTACGCGGTGGAGCACAACGAGTTCGTGCTGCACTACCAGCCGCAGGTGGACATTGCCAGTGGCAAGATCATCGGCGCCGAAGCGCTGATCCGCTGGAACCACCCGTCGCTGGGCCTGCTGGGGCCGCTGCACTTCATCGACGTGGCCGAAGAGCGTGGCTTCATCGTGCAGATCGGCAACTGGGTCATCCGCGAAGCCTGCCGCCAGATTGCCGCCTGGCACGCCGCCGGCCTGCCGCTGGTAACGGTAGGCGTCAACCTGTCGGCGCTGCAGTTCCGCCACCAGGACCTGGTGCAAGTGCTGAGCAACGCGTTGGCCGCCTACCAGCTGCCGGGTAGCTGCCTGGACGTGGAAGTAACCGAAAGCGTGATCATGGACGACATGGACGCCACCATCCAGACCATTCGCGCCATCCAGTCGATGGGGATCCGCATGTCGATCGACGACTTCGGCACCGGTTACTCCAGCCTGGCCTACCTGAAGCGCTTCAAGGCCGAAAAGCTGAAGATTGACCGCTCCTTTGTGCGCGACATCCCGGAAGACCAGGACGACACCGCCATTACCCGCGCCATCATCAATATGGCGAAGAACCTGAACATGCAGGTAGTGGCCGAAGGCGTGGAAACTATCGAGCAATGGCGCTTCCTGGAAGAACACGGTTGCGACCAGGTACAGGGCTACCTGCTGGCCAAGCCGATGGCGGCCGAGCTGGTGGAACCGCTGCTGCGGCAGGAATCGCTGCGCCCGCCGGCGCCGTAAGCGGCTGCTGCCGCAGGCCGCTCCGCACCCGGCGCTAGCCGGGTGTGTGCTTTTGCGGCCAACCCTTGTTACACAAGACATACACGGGCGCATTTGATAGCGCGCCCTGTTCAAATTAGAATTCGAGCCATTAATCTAACTTTCGAGACCCGATCAGTGAACGCACCGACCTCTCTGCGCGACCTCCCGCAAGGCAAACTCTTCCGCCAAGGCGACGTTTTCGTCCTGTTTGGCGAGCTGTTCGGCCGTGGCTACGCCAACGGCCTGATCAACGAAGCCCGCGCAGCCGGCATGACCATCATCGGCCTTACCGTTGGCCGCCGCGACGCCGACAACAGCCTGCGTCCGCTGAATGCCGAAGAGCTGGCCGAAGCCGAAGCCCGCATTGGTGGCAAGGTGATCAACGTGCCGCTGATGGCCGGTTTCGACCTGGACGCGCCGGCCGGCGAGCCGACGCCCACCGAGCTGCTGTCGGTACTGACCCTGAAAAACTGGCAAGACGAAAAGCTGGACTGGGCGCAGATCGAACGCTGCCGTGAAGCCGGCGTCGCCCGCTTCAAGAATAGCGTGGCCGAAGTGATGGCCCAGCTGGAGCCGCTGGTGGCCGACGGCAGCAATGTGTTCTTTGCCCACACCATGGCCGGCGGCATCCCGAAAGTAAAAGTGTTCCTGGCCATTGCCAACCGCATCTACAAAGGCCGTGGCGACCGCTTCATGTCGTCCCGTGCGCTGCTGGACAGCGACCTGGGCAAGCTGATCCTGATGAACTTCGACGAAGTTACCGCCAACACCTTCCAATACCTGATCGACGGCAGCGCCGCGCTGCGCCAGCGGGTAGAAGCCAGCGGTGGCCAGGTGCGTTATACCGCCTACGGTTACCACGGCACCGAGATCCTGATCGACGGCCAGTACCAGTGGCAGACCTACACCAACTACACCCAGGGCGGCGCCAAGAAACGCCTGGAAGACCACGCGCGTACCGCGTGGCAGCAGGGCGTGAAGGCCACCGTGTTCAACTGCCCGGAAATCCGCACCAACTCGTCCGACATCTTCGTGGGCGTGGAGCTGTCGCTGTTCCCGCTGCTGAAAGCGCTGCGCCAGGAAGCCCCGGGCGCCTGGACCGACGCACAATGGGCGGCCTGCAACGCGCTGCTGCAAGACGGTTACAGCATTGACGACCTGCTGGCGCAGATCGAAGCCTACAACACCCACGCCACCATGCTGGCCTTCCGCGACTTTGCCGCCTGGCCGATGGACAACTCCCCCGAGCTGGCCGAGGTGATGATCGGCACCTCCGATGACATCACCAGCAAGCACAAAGACCGCAACGCGCTGGTGACCGACCACCTCAGCGCGCTGGTGCTGGAAGGTACCGGCCCGCTGATGTTTGGCGAAGCGGCCAACCCGGCCGGCCCGGTGCTATGGCTGAACCACGACGTGATCGCCAAGCAACTGGCCAAGCTGCACGGCTAAGCGTTTGGCTGTTTGCCCACCGGCAACGTAAAACCCCGGTCCTGTGACCGGGGTTTTTTCATGCGCGTAGCGGGTGCAGTTGGCCGCAGGGGAGCGCGGTGATACTGGCCAAACCCTGCCGCCGCGCCGGCACCACGCGCTTATTTGTAATTGATAATGCTATTCAGGCTGTTGAATTCAATGAATATGCATGAAATGCACGGCCATTGACCTGGCTACTCGCCAAAGCCCGCTGCGCATGATCAGATAGCGGCGGTTCATGAACGGGCGGGATGGAGGACAAGGCATGTTCAGCAACGAGCAGATGCTGCTGCTGGTGCTATTCGGGGCGCTGCTGCACAGCTGGCTGGGCGCGATGCTGCGCTACGTCTGGCGCCATCGGCAGACGGCACCGGGCTTCCAGTTCTGGGCCTGGAGCGAAGGCCTGCTCGGCATGGCCTATCTGGTGATGCTGGTGTTTTTCCTGCTGCCCAACCATGCCATCCTGCTGGCCAGCACGCTGTTGCTTACGCTTAGCCCGCTGGCGTACGAACACGGCCTGCGCCGCTTTTTTGACGATGCCCGCCTGCTGCCGGCCTGGGGCGGTTATGCCATTGCCAGCGCGGGTTTGCTGCTGCAGGCCGCCGCCATGCTGTGGGTGGACGACGTCGCGCTGCGCCGCGCCACCGTCAATGGCAGCTCGCTGCTGCAATTATTATGGCTGTGGCCGCAGGTTTGGCTGGCCCGGCGTTCGCGCCCCTATGCGCAGCCGCTACGGGCCTTGCTGTGGGGTCTGGCGCTGTTGGCCGCGCTGCAAGGCTGGCGCGTGTACGACGACATCCGGCAATCGCTGTCCGGGCAGGTGGCCGCGCACGACACGCTGGTGGGGCTGGTGGTGTTGCTGTCGTTGATGGTGTCCATCATGCGCAGCCTCACCGATCTGGTGCTGGTACACGCCCGGCTGGAAGCGGCGCTGCTGGCCACGCAGGCCACCCTGGCGCAGCGCGCCAATACCGACAGCCTGTCCGGCCTGGCCAGCCGCCACGCCTTTGAGCACGCGCTGCAGCAACTGCCCGACAGCCAGCCGTCGCAGCACGTATTGCTGCTGATCGATATCGACCACTTCAAGCACATCAACGACAGCCAGGGCCACCACGCCGGCGACCGCACCCTGGCCTTGCTGGGCCGCCTGCTGCAAGCACAGTTGGCCGCAGGCGAGCTGGCCGGCCGCCTGGGCGGGGACGAGCTGGCCGTACTGCTACACGGCAGCCCGCAGCGTGCGGCCAACTTCATCCGCCAGCTGCAGCAAGCCATTGCCGGGCAGGGCGGTGACTTCACCCTCAGCATCGGCATCAGCCCCTTGCACGGGGGCAGCGACTACCTGCGCGCCTACCAGCACGCCGACCAGGCGCTGTACGCCGCCAAACACGCCGGCCGCAACCGGGCCTACCAGCACGACGGCCAGCTGACGCTGCCGATGCTGCAGCCGGCGTAGCAAGGCCGCAGTGCCGTGCAACGGCGGGTGATCAAAGCAGGACAGCCTCGCACGCAGCGGGCCAGTGGGCCACCGGCCACGCAAAGCGCCTTGCGGGTGGCGGCTGCGCTGGCCGCTGGCGGCATGGCCGACCCGGAGCCGGCCTGTGGCCAAGCTTGGTTAATGCCACAGCACGATCGCTACCACACCGGCCACGCCGGTCAGCAGCGCGATCGCCAGCAATAGCACACTGCGCCACAGCACCCCACGCGCCAGCGCCGGGTGCTCGCTTACCGCCGCCAGCGCCAACAACACAAAGCTCGCCGCCCACAGGTAATACGCGCCGTGCAGCCGCAGGCTGGGCAGCAGCGCCACCAGCGGCCGGATCAGCAGCACGTTATGCACCGCCACAGCCAGCAACAGCAGCAGCGCGCCCAGGCCGGTAGTGGGCCGCAGTGGCTGCCGCTGGCGGTGCAGCTCGGCCAGCATCAGCCCGTTACTGAGCACCCCCAGCCACAGCCACGGCGAACCTGGCAAAGTCACCGGCAGCCACGCTGCCAGCAGCAGCGTGCCACTGGCCAGCAGCTGGATACCCAGCAGCGTATCGCCGTGCGGCGAAATAGCCGCCGGCCACAGCAGGCTGGCCAGCCACAGGGCCAGCGCGGCCAAGCGAAGCGCTTGCGTCATCGGTATGCACCATCAAAGGAACGCCGACAGCATACGCGATGGCGCTGCGCTTGGCAGGTGGTTGGCGGGATGGCTGGGTGTGCAGGTTATGGCGGAATAAGGTTGGCCGCATGGGCTGCATCGGGTATCTGGACGTGTGGTGGAGAATGATTCGGTGGTGGGCGGATTTTGTTAGGTGCGGATTAGTTAGTGGCTCTGGCAGTGGTTCGGCCTAAGCTGGGTGTCGATAACATCGATATCATTGGCAGCTAGTTGCAGCAAAGCAGACACTAAAGAATATCGTCGCGTGCCTTCAGGCACGACAAATAATGCGCTCACAGGCTATCCAGCGGACTGCTCACGCCACGGCCTCCCTTGTTCAGTACATGGGTATAAATCATCGTGGTGCTGACATCCGCGTGGCCCAGTAGCTCCTGCACCGTGCGAATATCGTAGCCTGATTCAAGCAGATGCGTGGCAAAGCTGTGACGTAGCGTATGCGGTGTGGCCTGCTTGGCAATCCCGGCAGCAGTTACCGCCCGCTTCATCGCTTGCTGCAGTAGCTTTTCATCCTGATGGTGTCGCCGTTGTGCGCCAGAGCGCGGGTCTCGCACATAGCCAGTGGTGACAAACACATATTGCCATCCCCATTCCTGCCCGGCATGCGGGTATTTTCGTGCCAACGCATCGGGTAAAAACACATCAGCCATGCCGGCCTGCAAGTCTGCTTCATGGATAGTGCGCCGCCTCTGCAGATGGGCCTGTAGTGGCGCCACTAGGCTCTGAGGCAACATTGTCACCCGGTCTTTCGCCCCCTTACCATCGCGGATCAGAATTTCGCCATGCCCGAAGTCGATGTCTTTGACCCGCAGGCGCATGCACTCCATGAGCCGCATGCCGGTGCCGTATAGCAAACGCAGTTGCAGTGCGTACAGCCCATCGATCTGCACCAACAGTGCCGCGACCTCCTGTCGCGTCAGAACGACTGGCAGATGCCTGGACGGTTTGGCCCGAACAACCTCATCTAGCCAGGGCAAGTTCAGCATCAGCACATCACGATAGAGGAACAGAAGCGCAGACAATGCTTGATTTTGCGTGGATGCCGACACCTGACCTTCAACGGCCAGATGGGTGAGGAAGCTACTGACCTCCGCAGCCCCCATCTCGCGAGGGTGGCGATGATGGTGAAAGCGCAAAAAGCGCCGTACGCAATTGACGTATTGCTGCTCGGTGCGCAGGCTGTAATGCCTGACTCGCAGCGTCTGCCGCAGCACATCGAGAAAGCGTGGCGCGGCAGTCCCATCAGGCTGTGTACTTTTAGGCATTGGCAACCCCAATAGCTTGTAAAAAAATGACAAATGCGCATATCATGCATGGTTATACACACAGATAAGCCAAATATACACCTGTAAAGGTGTATATTTCACGTTAACTCTCTAATCAAATAAGGTGTAATCATCTAAATGGACTTTGTTCTCGCCACCCTATATGTTTTAGTTCCATTAGCTCTAGCAAGATCATCATTAGGTCTCAAGCCTCAATACCAAGAAAAAATATCAATTATTGACGAATCATTTGGAATACAGTTTGGGAGGTTAACCAAATTAAAAGCAATTGATGGTGTTGATTATTTAGCAAATCTTTTAGGGGTAACAGCTGTAATTTTATTAGCTGCCACTATTATTTCTAAATACATATTCAGTTACGAACTGTCTCAAAACATCATGTTCGCTAAAGCTTTTGTATATTCGTTTATAGGATTTTTCTCCATAAAGTGGTACACAAAACCACATAAGTTTTCTTTGTCTTTCCTAAAAGATATGGCCCAAATATCCGCGTTAGCTTTGGCTATGCCGTTGATTGATATATTTCTTGGTGTTGAATACACCCCATTTCTATATCAATACATTTATATGCAATCATTGCTGATGGGCTTACCACTACCAGAAAGTCCGCATGTACTGCTAATGGGGGCGGTCATTAGTGTTTATATGCTTGTTTCAATGACTTTTATGTGGGTAATTACAAGTGTATTGATGGCGTTGTATTTTGTGCCCGTTTTCTCTGTCTCCTACACTGTCCTTAAATTTTGTAATGCGTTAGAAAGAATGTGGGGCAAAAACACTTTAAATGCAGTGTTAGTTCTATTAGTAATAATCACTCAATATTATTCGTGGTACAAGAGTTAATAAACTGTTTAATGGGACGCAAAACCGTTGGCTTGCGCTCCTTCGTCGCTAATTTTAGCCAACGATTTTTCGCCCATTAACAGGGCGTAAGCCCACTCTTTTCACACAAGGAAATCTCTGTGAAATTTACCTACCTACTCATCTCTTCGGCCATCTTGCTATCGGCATGCGCAAACAACAAAGCAGTGTCAACAGCCCAAACCGAGAGTATCGAGCCTGTTGAGGCTATCAAAGCATTTGAGGCTATTTGCCTAAAAACAGCGCCGTCTTTCTCAGGTGCAGCACAAGCTGCAATGGCATTTGGTATTACTGAAATTACCGACGTAGTTTTTATGAAAATGGGTTTCAATAAATACCAAAGTATGGGGGTTCAAATTAAGTCCGACAAAGAGTGTGTTATTACCACTCCTTCTCAGCGCAGCAATGGGCTAACTACTCAATTTCTAGGCGCAGTTAGTCGGTATACCAATGTACCATCCTTAAATAGAGTACCCAGCAAAGTCAATATCAATGGTGTACCCTTCATATTCCAGCATGATCGCAAGAGTGGAGAAACTTTCGTCATGCTAAAAGCAAATGGCTAACCCTTCGGTCAAGCGGACGCCCCGCAAGCGGGGTTCGTTCGCTACGCTCACTGCCGCTTACCTCAAACGTTAGAACTCGACCTTATGTTTCGAATGTACCTACTGCCCGCATTGCTATTCGTTCTAAGCACATTACTTTGCCTAGTAACCTACTTTGCAATTTTTGTTTCACTTGCCATGAGCCTGGGAATTGTGTTGGTCATGTTTATTAGAGCCCCACGTTCCGAAAATCAACGTCTTCGATTATTCCCGCCTTCTCCGAGCAAGCATTTTGCAATCGCACTCTTCATGGCGCCTTTTTTTTCCGTCGCGCTTGCCACAGTCCCAATGCTTCTGCGGTGAACACACCAAATGAATAAAATCCGTTCTAACACTACGCTCCAAGGGACGCCGCGTGATAAAGCCGCGCAGCGCCCCTGAGCTTCACGTTAAGTTTCTAGGAGCATCAATTGCCGATCAACATTTACAATGACGACACTTCCGAGAGAGTTGATTGGCTCTGTGGTGAGGATTGGGAATTACCTTCCCAAATCGAAGAACTTAGCCCGTAGCCCGTAGCCCGGATAAACTAACGGCGCATCCGGGGTTGATTGTCTTGGTACGGTCACTTGGTCATCAGACAGAATGCGGCCAACCTTGGGTATCCGGCTGTTCCCCGGATGCGGCTGCGCCTTATCCGGGCTACTTGTTACTTTTCGCTGCGAGTAGGTGGTTTGCCATAGCAAAAGCTGGGCACGAAAAAACCCGCATCGCGCGGGGCGAGGCGGGGTTGGGCGGTTACCGGTGCGAAACGCTTAGGCTTCGTGGCGCATCTGCGGGAACAGGATGACGTCGCGGATGGACGGGGCGTCGGTCAGCAGCATCACCAGGCGGTCGATGCCGATGCCGCAGCCGCCGGTCGGCGGCAGGCCGTATTCCATGGCGCGGATGTAGTCGGCGTCGAAGTGCATGGCTTCGTCGTCGCCGGCGTCTTTCTGGGCTACCTGGGACAGGAAGCGGTTAGCCTGGTCTTCCGGGTCATTCAACTCGGAGTAGCCGTTGGCGTGTTCGCGGCCCACGATGAACAGCTCGAAGCGCTCGGTGATGCTGGCGTCGGCGTCGGAGCCGCGTGCCAGCGGCGATACTTCCACCGGGTAGTCGATGATGAACGTCGGGTTCCACAGCTTGCCTTCGGCGCATTCTTCGAACAGCGCCAGTTGCAGGCTGCCCAAGCCCGGTGCCGGCGGCAGCTTGCCACCCAGGCGCTTGATCTCGGCGGCCACCCAGTCGGCGTCGGCCAGTTGGGCGTCGGTGTATTCCGGGTTGTAGTGCTTGATGGCGCCCACGATGGTGAAGCGGTCAAACGGTTTGCCGAGGTCCACTTCCTTGCCGCCGTAGGTGACGGTGGTGGCGCCGGTCGCGGCGATGGCACATTGGCGGATGATGTTTTCGGTCATCTCCATCATGCGCTGGTAGTCGCTGTAGGCTTCGTAGAACTCGATCATGGTGAACTCGGGGTTGTGGCGGGTGCTCATCCCCTCGTTACGGAAGTTGCGGTTGATCTCGAACACGCGCTCCAGGCCGCCTACCACCAGGCGTTTCAGGTACAGCTCCGGGGCGATGCGCAGGTACAGCGGCATGTCCAGGGCGTTGTGGTGGGTAACAAACGGCTTGGCTGCGGCGCCGCCCGGGATGGGGTGCATCATCGGGGTTTCCACTTCTAGGTAGCCTTCGCCCACCATCACTTCACGTACGGTCTGTACGATCTTGGAGCGCTTGATGAAGGTGTTGCGGCTTTCGTCGCTCATGATCAGGTCGACGTAGCGCTGGCGGTATTTCTGTTCCTGGTCGGTCATGCCGTGGAACTTGTCCGGCAGCGGGCGCAGCGATTTGGACAGCAGGCGCAGTTCGGTCACGTTCACCGACAGCTCGCCCTTGTTGGTCTTGAACAGGGTGCCTTTGGCGGACAGGATGTCGCCCATGTCCCAGTGCTTGAACGCAGCGTGGGTGTCGGCGCCAACGCCCTGGTCGTTGATGTACAGCTGGATCTGGCCCTTCACGTCCTGGATGGTGGCAAAGCTGGCCTTGCCCATCACGCGCTTGAGCATCATGCGGCCGGCAACGGCTACCTGGATGTTCAGCGGCTCCAGTTCTTCCTTGCTCTTGTCGTTGTAGGCGGCGTGCAGGTCACCGCTGAGGTGTTCGCGCTTGAAGTCGTTAGGGAAGGCCACGCCGGCTTCGCGAATGGCTTTCAGCTTTTCGCGGCGCTCGGCCATGATGTGGTTTTCGTCCTGCTGCAACAGGCTGGATGCTTGTTCCGACATGGGGATCTCCATTGATGTTGGAGGTTGGCCGCCTGTCGTGCGGCCAACCTTTGGTATCTTGCGCCGGGCGCGCGGCTTACACGCCCTGTTTCAGGCTGGCTTCGATAAAGCCGTCAAGGTCGCCGTCCATCACGCCCTTGATGTTGCCCACTTCGTAGCTGGTGCGCAGGTCTTTGATGCGCGACTGGTCGAAGACGTAGGAGCGGATCTGGTGACCCCAACCCACGTCGGTCTTGCTGTCTTCCAGCGACTGTTTGGCTTCGTTACGCAGTTTCAGCTCGCGCTCGTACAGTTTGGCGCGCAGCATTTGCCAGGCTTCGTCGCGGTTGCGGTGTTGCGAGCGGTCGTTCTGGCACTGCACCACGATGCCGGTAGGAATGTGGGTCAGGCGTACGGCGGAGTCGGTCTTGTTGATGTGCTGACCGCCGGCACCGCTGGCGCGGTAGGTGTCGGTGCGCACGTCGGCCGGGTTGATGGTGATTTCGAAGCTGTCGTCCACTTCCGGGTACACGAACACGGAGCTGAACGAGGTGTGGCGGCGCGCGTTGGAGTCGAACGGCGACACGCGTACCAGGCGGTGTACGCCCACTTCGGTACGCAACAGGCCGTAGGCGTATTCGCCTTCGATCTTGATGGTGGCGCTGCTGATGCCGGCCACTTCGCCTTCGGATTCTTCCAGGATTTCCACCTTGAAGCCCTTGCGTTCGGCAAAGCGCACGTACATGCGCAGCAGCATGCCTGCCCAGTCTTGCGCCTCGGTACCGCCGGCGCCGGCCTGGATGTCCAGGAAGCAGTTGTTCGGGTCCATCGGGTCGTGGAACATGCGGCGGAATTCCAGCTTGCCCAGCTTTTCTTCCACGCTGTCCAGGTCGGCTTTTACGGCCAGGATGGTGTCATCGTCGTCTTCGGCCTTGCCCATTTCAAACAGCTCGCCGCAGTCGGCCAGGGTGTTGGCGATGCCTTCGATCACCAGTACCACGTCTTCCAGCTGCTTGCGCTCGCGGCCCAGGTCCTGGGCTTTTTTGGGGTCGTTCCAGACATCGGGGTCTTCGGTGAGGCGGCTTACTTCTTCCAGACGGTCTTTTTTACCGTCGTAGTCAAAGATACCCCCGGATGTCAGTGTTGCGGGTAGTCAGATCGTTGATCTGGGCCTGAATTTGATTGAGTACTTCGGCTTCAATCATGGTGGTGCGACCTCCAAAAGAGCAGGATTAAGCAGGGTGTTTCAGTATTTTATCAAAGACAAAAAGCGCACCTTGCGGTGCGCTTTTGGCTTTCAGCACAACGGCTTAGCCCAGCAGGTGGGCCACGCCGGCGCGCTCTTCTTCCAGTTCGTTCAGGGTGACGTTGATGCGTTCACGGCTGAATTCGTCGATTTCCAGGCCTTGTACGATGGTGTACTGGCCGTTTTCGCAGGTAACCGGGAAGCCGAACATCACGTCTTTCGGAATGCCGTAGGAGCCGTCGGACGGAATACCCATGGTCACCCACTTGCCGTTGGTGCCCAGTACCCAGTCGCGGATGTGGTCGATGGCGGCGTTGGCAGCGGAAGCAGCGGACGACAGGCCACGCGCTTCGATGATGGCGGCGCCACGTTTGCCCACGGTCGGCAGGAAGACGTCACGGTTCCATTCGTGGTCGTTGATCATGTCTTTTACCGATTCGCCGTTGATGGTGGCGTAGCGGTAGTCGGCGTACATGGTCGGGGAGTGGTTGCCCCATACGGCCAGTTTTTCGATGTCGGCCACGGCCTTGCCGGTTTTGGCGGCAATTTGCGACAGTGCGCGGTTGTGGTCCAGGCGCAACATGGCGGTGAAGTTGTTCGGGTTCAGGTCCGGGGCAGACTTCATGGCGATGTAAGCGTTGGTGTTGGCCGGGTTGCCTACTACCAGTACTTTCACGTTGCGGTCGGCCACTTTGTTCAGGGCGGCGCCTTGTACGGTGAAGATCTCGGCGTTGGCGGTCAGCAGGTCTTTACGCTCCATGCCTTTGCTGCGCGGACGGGCGCCAACCAGCAGGGCAACTTGTACATCCTTGAAAGCCACTTCCGGGTCGTCGGTAGCGATCATGCCGGCCAGCAGCGGGAAGGCGCAGTCTTCCAGCTCCATCATCACGCCTTTTACTGCGGTCTGTGCTTGCGGCAGGTCCAGCAGTTGCAGGATGACCGGCTGGTCTTTACCCAGCATTTCGCCACTGGCAATGCGGAACAACAGGCTGTAACCAATCTGACCAGCTGCACCAGTAACGGCAACGCGAACGGGGGCTTTCATCGATGTACTCTCCTTTGGACTTGGCGATGTGATGCGCCGCGCATGCTCTAGTTTGCGCATGCTGCTTTGCAATACTGGCAGTGAGTGTAGCACGCAAACTCCGCTTTGTGGGTATCCCCGGCAATATGGCAGCGCAGCATGGCAAGGTCTTGTCTTGTGTCTTATATAAGACTAACCTTTACGCTTGTTTTATTTGATGTTAAAAAGAACCAATGCACGCAAAATCGCTTAGCCGGCTGCCGCTTTACCAGCAGGTAAAACGCCAGATCCTGGAGCGCATCGCCGAGGGCGAGTGGGCCAGTAACGAACTGTTGCCCAGCGAGTGGGACCTGGCAGACCAGTTTGATGTCAGCCAGGGCACGGTACGCAAAGCCTTGTCCGAGCTGGTGGTGGACGGGGTGCTGTACCGGCAGCAGGGCAGGGGCACGTTTGTAGCCGAGCCGCTGGACGACTGGGCCGGCATGTCGCTGGTGTCGCCGGGGCTGCTGACGGAAAAGCCGGACCGGCTGCTGCGCGAGTTTCTGGGCATGACCCGCGTGCACGCGTCCGAAGAGTTGGCCGCAGTGATGAAAGTGCGTCGCGGCGCGCCCATGCACCGCATCCGCATGCTGTGGCGCATGCAGGGGCAGCTGGTGGCGCTGGATGACGTGCTGTTGCCGGTAGAGCGTTTCGACGCGGTGGATACGCGCTGGCTGCGCCAGATGCCGGGGGTGTGGGCGATGCTGCAGCAGCATTTCGGTACCCGTCTGCGGGTAGAGGCCGAACAGTGGCGCGCCATCTTGCCGGGGCGGGAAGAAGTCCAGCTGCTGGGCCTGCAGGGCGAAGTACCGGTGCTGCAGTATCTGCGCCTGTCTTGCGACATGCAGGGCGTGCCATCCGAATGGCGCGAACGCTGGTGCCTGACCGACAAATTCGGCTTGACCCGGCAAGAAAACGGTTGATTTTGCACCAGATTTGGGCGGCGAATGGCTTTTGTCCGACGCTTTGCCGACCGCGAGTGTCGCGGTTTTGATAGAATCACAGGGATATGTTGCACCTGCAGCAACGGTGCAGCATGTTTTGATGGGTGGGAGTGCCGGCTTGGCTCCCGTTCCGATGGTCTGCGCAACCATGGCGCAGGCCGGGTATAACCACTTGGTACATGCACATCCAAGGAAGCTCTATGCAGAAGCAACGACCTAAGCACTTAGATCTGGGCAAGATCAGGCTGCCGGTTCCTGGCATCGTCTCGATCATGCACCGAATCAGCGGTGTGGCACTGTTTTTCTCGCTGCCACTCCTGATCTATCTTCTGAGCGGCTCGCTCAGTTCCGCAGAAACCTTCGACAGCTACCGCGCTGTAGTTGCCCATCCCCTGATGAAACTGATCCTGATCGGCTTCCTGTGGGCATTCCTGCACCACGCCGTCGCCGGCATCCGTTTCCTGTTTCTTGATATCCATAAAGGTCTGGAACTGCAGACTGCCCGCGCTACCGCCAAGCTGGTGCTGGTAGTCAGCCTGTCGCTGACCGTGATCCTGGGGGCTGCACTATGGTAAACCGCAACGTCGTTGGCGCTCATTACGGCCTGCGCGACTGGATCATGCAGCGGGTTACCGCCGTGATCATGCTGGCCTACACCGTCATGCTGGTGCTGTTCCTGCTGGCCATGCCGGCCGGTTACGAAGGCTGGAAAGCCCTGTTCAGCGCTACCTGGGTGAAGGTTCTGACCCAGACCACCCTGATCGCCCTGTTCCTGCACGCCTGGGTAGGCATCCGCGATCTGTGGATGGACTACATCAAGCCGGTAGGCCTGCGCCTGACACTGCACTCGTTCACTGCAGTGTGGCTGGTCTCCTGTTTCATTTATTCGCTTAAGGTTGTTTGGGGGCTGTAATGACTGTACCCGTTCGTCGATTTGACGCAGTAATCGTCGGTGCCGGTGGCGCCGGTATGCGCGCTGCCCTGCAGCTGTCCGAAGCCGGCCTGAAAACCGCGGTACTGTCCAAGGTTTTCCCGACACGTTCCCACACCGTGGCAGCCCAGGGCGGTGTGTCCGCTTCGCTGGGTAACTCCGAGCCGGATCACTGGCACTGGCACATGTACGACACCGTAAAAGGTTCGGACTGGCTGGGCGACCAGGACGCCATCGAATTCATGTGCCGCGAAGCCCCGAAAGTGGTGGTAGAGCTGGAACACTTCGGCATGCCGTTCGACCGTAACGACGATGGCACCATCTACCAGCGCCCGTTCGGTGGCCACATGTCCAACTTTGGCGAGAAGCCGGTGCGTCGCGCCTGTGCTGCCGCCGACCGTACCGGCCACGCCATGCTGCACGCGCTGTACCAGCGCAACGTGCGCGCCAACACCCACTTCTTCGTGGAGTGGATGGCACTGGACCTGATCCGCGACGCCGACGGCAATGTGCAAGGCGTGGTTGCCATGGAAATGGAAACCTCCGAGATCGTGGTATTCCAGGCCAAGGCCACCCTGTTCGCCACTGGCGGTGCCGGTCGTATCTACGCTTCTTCCACCAACGCCTTCATCAACACCGGTGACGGCCTGGGCATGGCGGCGCGCGCCGGCATCCCGCTGGAAGACATGGAATTCTGGCAGTTCCACCCCACCGGCGTAGCCGGTGCCGGTGTACTGATCACCGAAGGTGTACGTGGTGAAGGCGGTATCCTGCGCAATAGCGCCGGCGAACGCTTCATGGAACGCTACGCGCCGAACGCCAAAGACCTGGCGTCGCGCGACGTGGTATCCCGCGCCATGGTGACCGAGATCAACGAAGGTCGTGGTTGCGGCCCGAACAAGGACCACGTGCTGCTGGACATCACGCACCTGGATCCGGAAGTGATCAAGTCCAAGCTGCCGGGCATCCGCGAGATCTCCATCAAGTTTGCCGGTGTGGACCCGATCGTGGCCCCGATCCCGGTGGTACCGACCTGCCACTACCAGATGGGCGGCATTCCGACCAACTACCACGGCGAAGTGGTCGTGGACGGCAAACCGGTACACGGCTTCTACGCTGCCGGCGAATGTGCCTGCGCGTCCGTACACGGTGCCAACCGTCTGGGTACCAACTCGCTGCTCGACCTGCTGGTATTCGGCAAGAGCTCGGCCAACTCGATGATCGACTTCATCAAGCAGCAGCCGGCTGACCTGCCGGCGCTGGCTACTGCCGACGTGGAACGCTCGGTGGCCCGTGTTGCCCGTCTGGACAACCAGACCGGCGGCGTGGAAGTCAGCGAAGCTCGTAACGCCATGCAGCGCACCATGCAGAACCACTGCGGCGTGTTCCGCTTCAAGGACATGCTGGCCCAGGGTGTGGAAAAAATCCTGGAAGTGGAAGACATGGTCAAGAAGACCCAGATCCACGACAAGTCCAAGGTGTTCAACACCGCGCGCATCGAAGCGCTGGAACTGGAAAACCTGATCGAAGTGGCCAAGTCCACCATGATCTCCGCCAACGCCCGTACCGAGTCCCGTGGTGCCCACGTGCGCGATGACGCACCGGATACCGCCGAAACCCCGAACGGCCGCGACGATACGAACTGGCTCAAGCACACCCTGTGGCACCGTGACGGCAACCGTCTGGAGTACAAGCCGGTGAACATGAACCCGCTGACCGTCGAGACCATCGCGCTCAAGACTCGCTCGTACTAAGGGACGCTGACAGATGACAACGCAAACCGTGCAATTCCGCGTTTATCGCTACAACCCGGACAAGGACGCCAAGCCGTACATGCAGGACATCAGCGTCGAGATCGACGCGACCGACCGCAAACTGCTGGACGCCCTGGTGAAGCTGAAGATCAAGGACGACTCCATGTCGTTCCGTCGTTCCTGCCGTGAAGGTGTATGTGGCTCCGACGCCATGAACATCAACGGCAAGAACGGTCTGGCCTGTCTGACCGACATCAAGGACCTGAAACAGCCGATCGAACTGCGCCCGCTGCCGGGTCTGCCGGTTATCCGCGACCTGATCGTGGACATGACCCAGTTCTTCAAGCAGTACCACTCCATCAAGCCGTATGTCATTAACGACACGCCGCCGCCGGAGAAAGAGCGCCTGCAATCGCCGCAGGACCGTCTGGAGCTGGATGGCCTGTACGAGTGCATCCTCTGTGCCAGCTGCTCTACCTCCTGCCCGTCGTTCTGGTGGAACCCGGACAAATTCGTTGGCCCGGCCGGCCTGCTGGCGGCGTACCGCTTCATTGCGGATACCCGCGACACCGCCACCAACGAGCGTCTGGACAACCTGGAAGACCCGTACCGCCTGTTCCGTTGCCACACCATCATGAACTGCGTGGACGTGTGTCCTAAGGGCCTGAACCCGACCAAGGCCATCGGCAAGATCAAAGACCTGATGGTCAAGCGTGCCGTATGACCGAAATCGATCCGATTGAAATCAAGCGGATCCGCTGGCGCTCGCGCCGGGGTTTGCTGGAACTGGACCTGGTGCTGGAGCGTTTTCTGGCCGACGGGTTCAACCAGCTGACCCAGGCCGAGCTGTTGGCGTACAGGCGTTGTCTGGAGCTTCCGGACAACGATTTCCTGGACTACGTCAATGGCAAAGCGGAAATCGAGGACCCCGAGCTAACACATATCATCGGGATACTGCGGAAGGCGTAAGCCCCCGCAAAGCAGCAAAACACATTACAACGACCACAAACTGAACTGGGAGTATTGCTGTGGAAAACAATCGTAAAGTGACGCTCAGCTACAACGAAGGCAAGGACAATCTGGAGTTCCCGGTACTGCCGGGCACCCTGGGTCCCGATGTTGTAGACATCCGTGCTTTCTCCAAAACCGGCATGTTCACCTTTGACCCGGGCTTCCTGGCTACCGCCAGCTGCGAATCCAAGATCACCTTCATCGACGGTGACCTGGGCCAGCTGTACTACCGCGGCTACCCCATCGAGCAACTGGCCGAGAAGAGCGACTATCTGGAAGTGTGCTACCTGCTGCTGAACGGCGAACTGCCGAACGCAGAGCAGCGCAAGGAGTTCGAGCGCGGCATCATGCGTCACAACATGCTGCACGACCAGATCATCAGCTTCTACAAAGGCTTCCGCCGCGACGCGCACCCGATGGCCGTGATGGTGGGTGTGGTAGGCGCACTGTCCGCCTTCTACCACGACTCGCTGGACATCAATAACGCCGAACACCGCAAGATCTCGGCCCACCGCCTGATCGCCAAGCTGCCGAACATCGCTGCCCAGGCGTACCGCTACAACAAGGGCCTGCCGTTCTCGTACCCGAAAAACGGCCTGACCTACGCCGAGAACTTCCTGCACATGATGTTCTCCACCCCGTGCGAAGAGTACAAGGTGAACCCGGTTCTGGCTCGTGCGCTGGACCGCATCTTCACCCTGCACGCTGACCACGAGCAGAACGCGTCCACCTCCACCGTCCGTCTGGCTGGCTCCTCCGGTGCCAACCCGTTCGCGTGTATCGCGGCCGGTATCGCCTGCCTGTGGGGCCCGTCCCACGGTGGCGCCAACGAAGCCGTACTGAAGATGCTGGACGAAATCGGCTCCGTGGACAACGTACCGGCGTTCATGGAAGGCGTGAAGAACAAGACGCACAAACTGATGGGCTTCGGCCACCGCGTGTACAAGAACATGGACCCGCGCGCCGCCATCATGAAAGAGACCTGCGACGAAGTGCTGAAAGAACTGGGCCTGCAGGACAGCCCGAAGTTCAAACTGGCCATGGCGCTGGAAAAAATCGCGCTGGAAGACCCGTACTTCATCGAGCGCAAGCTGTACCCGAACGTGGACTTCTACTCCGGTATCGTGTTGTCCGCGATCGGTATTCCGGTATCCATGTTCACCCCGATCTTCGCGCTGGCCCGTACCGTGGGCTGGATCTCGCACTGGGCCGAAATGATTTCCGACCCGGGCATGAAGATCGGCCGTCCGCGTCAGCTGTACACCGGTGCCCAGCGCCGCGACTACATCGACGTAGACAAGCGCTAATCGCTGCTTGAACCAAGGTTGGCCGCCGTGCGGCCAACCTTTTTGCCGCACCCCGCAGTAGCTGTATCGGTAGACATAACAATAACAAGACAGCGCCAAGAGCGTTCTGTCAAAGGTGGAGACAAGCGATGCCCGCATCGTGCGCCTCCCTCTTTGTCAAAACGGTTTTTGCAAAGCAGCAACGCAGACAAAAGGGTCGAACCAATGATGCAATCCATGTACAGTCATTCCCACCTGTTTGGTGGTAATGCACCGTTCATCGAGGAACTGTACGAACAGTATCTCGCTGATCCGAACGCAGTTCCGGGGGAATGGCGGGAGTACTTTGACAAGCTGGCGATGACACCGGGTGCCGCCGAGCGTGATGTCGCTCACCAGCCCATCCAGGAATCGTTCATCCAGCTGGCCAAGAAGCCGGTTGCCGGCCAGCGCAGCAGCGATGTGGCCAACTGGGAATCCATGCAGAAGCAGGTTGGCGTACTGAAGCTGATCTCTGCCTGGCGCGTACTGGGTTCCCGTCAGGCGAACCTCGACCCGCTCAAGCGCATGGACCAAGCCACCCTGCGCGAGCTCGATCCGGCCCAGCACGGCCTGACCGACGCCGACATGGCCGTACAGTTCAACACCGGTTCGCTGGTTGGCCCGCAAAAGCTCCCCCTGTCCGACATCCTGTCGCGTCTGAAACAGACCTACGGCGGCAATGTGGGCGTGGAGTACATGCACATCACCACTTCGGCCGAAAAACACTGGGTACAGCAGCGCTTTGAAGGCGAGCTGTCCACCCCGCGTTACAACGCCGACAAGAAACAGCGCATCCTGAAGCAGATTACCGCTGCCGAGACCCTGGAGCGTTACCTGCACACCCGTTACGTTGGCCAGAAGCGTTTCTCGCTGGAAGGTGGCGAATCCGCCATCGCCGCGCTGGACCACCTGATCCAGAACGGTACCGCGCAAGGCGTGGAAGAACTGATCATCGGCATGGCCCACCGCGGCCGTCTGAACGTGCTGGTGAACACCCTGGGCAAGCTGCCGCGCGACCTGTTTGCCGAGTTCGAAGGCAAGGCTGCCCAAGAGCTGGCCTCCGGTGACGTGAAGTACCACATGGGCTTCTCGTCCGACATCCCGACCCCGCACGGCCCGATGCACGTGTCGCTGGCGTTCAACCCGTCCCACCTGGAAATCGTGAACCCGGTAGTGGAAGGTTCGGTACGCGCCCGTCAGGAACGTCGCAAGGACTTCGAAGGCAAATCGGTCGTGCCGCTGCTGATCCACGGTGACTCCGCTTTCGGCGGCCTGGGCGTGAACCAGGGTACCTTCAACCTGTCGCAGACCCGCGGCTACCGTACCGGCGGTACCATCCACCTGGTGATCAACAACCAGGTCGGCTTCACCACCTCCGATACCCGCGACATGCGTTCCACCATCTACTGTACCGACGTGGCCAAGATGATCGAAGCACCGATCTTCCACGTTAACGGTGATGATCCGGAAGCCGTCTGCTTCGTGATGCAGGCTGCGCTGGACTACCGCATGACCTTCAAGAAGGACGTGGTTATCGACCTGGTGTGCTACCGCAAACTGGGCCACAACGAAGGCGACGATCCGTTCCTGACCCAGCCGATGATGTACAAGCGCATCGCCAAGCACGCCGGTGTGCGTGCCATGTACGCGCAGCGTCTGGTGGCCGAAGGCGTGCTGAAGGCCGAAGCGTCGGATGACCTGATCCGCGCCTACCGCGACGCGCTGGACAAAGGCGAACACGTCGAGCAGACCGTACTGTCCAACTACCGCCGCGAACACGCGCTGGACTGGAGCCAGTACCACGGCACCCACTGGGCGCACCCGACCGATACCAGCCTGCAGCAAGCCGACGTACTGCGTCTGGCCGAGAAGTTCACTGCCGTACCGGCCGACTTCAAGCTGCACCCCACCGTGAAGAAGGTGATGGAAGCCCGCATGGCCATGGCCCGCGGCGAGCAGGCGCTGGACTGGGGTATGGCCGAGACCTTGGCTTACGCCAGCCTGGTGACCAACGGTTACGGTGTGCGCATCTCCGGTGAAGACTCCGGCCGCGGTACCTTCTCGCACCGCCACGCCGTGGTACACGACCAGAACCGCGAACGCTGGGACCAGGGCGCTTACGTGCCGCTGCGTCACATGAGCGACAACCAGGGCGACTTCCTGGTGATCGACTCCATCCTGAACGAAGAAGCGGTACTGGCCTACGAATACGGCTACGCCTGCTCGGCACCGGACAAGCTGGTGATCTGGGAAGCCCAGTTCGGCGACTTCGCCAACGGCGCCCAAGTCGCTATCGACCAGTTCATCTCGTCCGGTGAAACCAAGTGGGGCCGTCTGTGCGGCCTGACCACCATCCTGCCGCACGGCTACGATGGCCAGGGCCCGGAGCACTCGTCCGCCCGTCTGGAACGTTGGCTGCAGCTGTGCGCCGAGCACAATATGCAGATCGTGATGCCGTCCGAAGCCGCGCAGATGTTCCACATGCTGCGTCGCCAGGTACTGCGCCCGTTCCGCAAGCCGCTGGTGATCTTCCTGTCCAAGCGCCTGCTGCGTTACAAGGACTCGATGAGCCCGATCGACGCCATCACCCACGGCAGCTTCCGTCCGGTGATCGGCGATGCCTCGATCCAGGATCCGAAGAAAGTGAAGCGCGTGCTGCTGTGCGCCGGCCAGGTGTACTACGACCTGGTGAACGGCCGCAAAGAGCGCGGTCTGGAAGAAGACGTGGCCATCATCCGTATCGAACAGCTGTACCCGTTCCCGACCGAGCAACTGCAGGCCGAGCTGGCCCAGTTTGCCCACGTGAAGGAACTGCTGTGGGTGCAGGAAGAGCCGCGCAACCAGGGTGCCTGGTACCAGATCCGCCACCGTCTGGAAGGCCTGCTGCAAGCCAAGCAGACCCTGGACTTTGCTGGCCGTCCGTCGTCGGCTTCCCCGGCCGTAGGCTACATGAGCAAGCACGTTGCGCAGCTCAAAGCCTTCGTCGAAGAAGCGTTCGCCATCAACAAATAACACCTGCACAAAGAACGGGGCGGCAGTACGCCGCCCCATAACGGAGAAGAACAATGGCCATTATCGAAGTCAAAGTCCCCCAGCTGCCGGAATCCGTGTCCGAAGCCACCCTGATGACCTGGCACAAGCAAGTCGGCCAGGCCGTTGCCCGCGACGAAAACCTGATCGACCTGGAAACCGACAAAGTGGTGCTGGAACTGCCGGCACCGCAAGCAGGTGTACTGGTGAAAATCGTTGAGCAAGACGGCGCCACCGTGACCTCCGGTCAGTTGATCGCCCACATCGATACCGAAGCCACCGCTGGCGCCAGCGCCCCGGCTGCTGCTGCCGCCCCGGCCGCTGCACCGGCTGCCGCCCCGGTACAAGCTGCCGTTACCGGCGGCGCTGCCATGCCGTCCGCTGCCAAACTGGCTGCCGAAACCGGCGTCAACCTGGCCGACGTTGCCGGCTCCGGCCGTGACGGTCGCATCCTGAAAGAGGACGTAGCTGCCGCCAAGCCGGCCGCTGCCCCGGCCCAGTCCGGCCCGGTGATCGCCGCTGCCGCCCCGTCCGCCGGCGTTGCCCTGGCGTCCACCCCGGCCATCAACGCTGCCGCCCTGACTTCCGGCCGTCCGGAACAGAGCGTGCCGATGTCCCGTCTGCGCCAGCGCGTGGCCGAGCGTCTGGTACTGTCGCAGCAAACCAACGCGATTCTGACCACTTTCAACGAAGTGAACATGAAGCCGCTGATGGACCTGCGCAACAAGTACAAAGACAAGTTCGAGAAAGAGCACGGCGTGAAGCTGGGCTTCATGGGCTTCTTTGTCAAAGCCGCGGTGGCTGCGCTGAAGAAATACCCGATCGTGAACGCCTCGGTTGACGGCAACAACATCATTTACCACGGTTACTTCGACATCGGCGTGGCCGTAGGCAGCCCGCGTGGTCTGGTGGTACCTGTGATCCGCAACGCCGACCAGCTGAGCCTGGCCGAGATCGAAAAACAGATCGCCGACTTCGGCAAGCGCGCCCAGGAAGGCAAGCTGACCGTGGACGAGCTGACTGGCGGTACCTACACCATCTCCAACGGCGGTACCTTCGGTTCCATGATGTCCACCCCGATCATCAACCCGCCGCAATCCGCCATCCTGGGCATGCACGCTACCAAAGAGCGCGCTGTCGTGGAAAACGGCCAGGTTGTGGTACGCCCGATGATGTACCTGGCCCAGTCCTACGACCACCGCATCATCGACGGCCGCGAAGCCGTGCTGTCGCTGGTGGCCATCAAGGACGCCATCGAAGATCCGGCTCGCCTGATCCTGGATCTGTAATCACCTCGGGCGGAGGCAGGCGCAGCCTGTCATCCGCCTTTCACGACGAACTGGCAGGCTGACCGCATGCGGCCAACCTGCCACAGGATAGAGAACACCATGTCCCAACAATTCGACGTAGTAGTGATCGGTGGTGGCCCCGGCGGTTACGTGGCAGCCATCCGTGCCGCCCAGCTGGGTTTCAACACCGCTTGCGTAGACGCCACCAAGAACCCGGAAGGCAAGCCTTCGCTGGGTGGTACCTGCCTGAACGTGGGCTGCATCCCGTCCAAGGCACTGCTGCAGTCTTCGGAAAACTTCCACGCCGTGCAGCACGACTTCCAGAAGCACGGCATCAGCGTGGAAGGCGCGCAGATGGACGTTGCCAAAATGCTGGCGCGCAAGAACGACATCATCACCAAGAACGCCGGTGGCATCAGCTTCCTGTTCAAGAAGAACAAGGTTGCCAACATCCACGGTCTGGCCACGCTGAAAGGCCGCCAGAACGAAAAGTGGGTGATCGAGGTTGCCGATAACGGCGCCGTGGTCGATACCCTGGAAGCCACCCACGTCATCATCGCCACCGGTTCCAGCCCGCGTCAGCTGCCGGGCCTGGCTACCGACAACCAGATCGTGCTGGACAACGAAGGCGCACTGGCGCTGACCGCGGTTCCGGCACGCCTGGGCGTGATCGGTGCCGGCGTGATCGGCCTGGAAATGGGTTCGGTATGGAAGCGCCTGGGCGCCGACGTCACCATCCTGGAAGCGGCACCGACTTTCCTGGCCGCTGCCGACCAGCAGATCGCCAAGGAAGCGTTCAAGACCCTGACCAAAGACACCGGTCTGGACATCAAACTGGGCGTGAAAATCGGCGACATCGTCAAAGGCGACAACGGCGTGACCGTTAACTACGAGCTGAACGGCGAAGCCGTGAAGGCCGAGTTCGACAAGCTGATCGTGTCCATCGGCCGCGTGCCGAACACCCAGGGCCTGGGTGGTGCCAACGTGAACCTGCAGATGGACGAGCGCGGCTTCATCGTCGTGGACGACCACTGCCACACCAACCTGCCGAACGTGTGGGCCATCGGTGACGTGGTGCGTGGCCCGATGCTGGCGCACAAAGCGTCGGAAGAAGGCGTGGCCGTGGCCGAGCGTATCGCCGGCCAGAAGCCGCACGTCGATTTCGGCGTGATCCCGTGGGTGATCTACACCAGCCCGGAAATCGCCTGGGTCGGCAAGACCGAAGAGCAGCTGAAGGCAGAAGGCATCGAGTACAAGAAGGGCACCTCCGGTTTTGCGGCCAACGGCCGTGCGCTGGGTCTGGGCCAGGCACAAGGTACCGTCAAGATCCTGGCTTGCGCCAAGACCGACCGTATCCTGGGTCTGCACATGATCGGCCCGATGGTGTCCGAACTGGTGACCGAAGGCGTGGTATCCATGGAATTCAAAGCCGCCAGCGAAGACCTGGCGCGCATCGTCCATGCTCACCCGAGCCTGTCCGAAGTGGTACACGAAGCCGCCTTGGCCGCCGACAAGCGCGCGCTGCACGGCTAAAAGAACAGGCAGCAGGCCGCGCACTTTCAAGGTAAAGTGCCGGCCGCGCTGCAACCTGCTTGTTGCGGATATCGATAATCGCACCGCCTTGTAGTCAAGGCGGTACAATCCCGACATCTCAGGCATAGCAAGGTTGGCCGCAAGGCCAGCCAACTATCCACCCGAAAGGAAAGTTAATGAACCTGCACGAATACCAAGCGAAAGAGCTGCTGGCCAAATACGGCCTGCCGGTGCAAAAAGGCATTCTGGCCACCACACCGGAAGAAGCTGCTGCTGCCTACGATCAGCTGGGCGGCAAGTTTGCCGTTGTTAAAGCCCAGGTCCACGCTGGTGGCCGCGGTAAAGCCGGTGGCGTGAAAGTGGTGAAAAGCCGCGAAGAAGCCGCTGACGTTGCCAAGACCCTGATCGGCACCAACCTGGTGACCTATCAGACCGACGCTGCCGGCCAACCGGTAAACAGCGTGCTGGTATGCGAAGACATGTACCCGGTACAGCGCGAACTGTACCTGGGCGCCGTGGTAGACCGCGGTTCCCAGCGCGTGGTGTTCATGGTGTCCACCGAAGGTGGCGTGGAGATCGAAAAAGTTGCCGAAGAAACCCCGGAAAAGATCATCAAGATCGAAGTGGACCCGCTGGTTGGCATGCAGCCGTTCCAGACCCGCGACGCGGCTTTCGCGCTGGGCCTGTCCGGTTCCCAGGTTGCAGCTTTCAGCAAGCTGATGCTGGGTGCCTACAACGCCTTCGTGGAAAACGACTTCGCCCTGTTCGAAGTGAACCCGCTGGCGCTGCGTGAAAACGGCGAACTGGCTTGCGTTGACGGCAAGATCAACCTGGACTCCAACGCCCTGTACCGTCACCCGGCCCTGCTGGCCCAGCGCGACAAGTCGCAGGAGAACGAGCGTGAAGTGAAAGCTTCCGAGTTCGACCTGAACTACGTGGCCCTGGAAGGCAACATCGGCTGCATGGTAAACGGCGCCGGTCTGGCCATGGCGACCATGGACATCATCAAGCTGAAGGGCGGCCAACCGGCCAACTTCCTGGACGTGGGCGGCGGCGCAACCAAAGAGCGCGTGATCGAAGCGTTCAAGCTGATTCTGGCCGATACCTCGGTACAAGGCGTGCTGATCAACATCTTCGGCGGCATCGTACGTTGCGACATGATTGCCGAAGCGATCATCGCTGCCGTGAAAGAAGTGAACGTGACCGTTCCGGTGGTGGTACGTCTGGAAGGCAACAACGCCGAACTGGGTGCCAAGATCCTGGACGAATCCGGTCTGAAACTGACCTCCGCCCAGGGCCTGAACGACGCAGCCGAGAAGATCGTTGCTGCTGTTGCCGCCCTGTAATCACCTGCACCGCATAAGGATTTCAAAATGAGCGTATTGGTAAACAAAGATACGAAAGTGCTGGTGCAAGGTTTCACCGGCAAGAACGGTACTTTCCACGCCGAGCAGGCGCTGAAAGTGGGCACCAAGGTGGTTGGCGGTGTTACCCCGGGCAAAGGTGGCAGCGAGCACCTGGGCCTGCCGGTATTCAACACCATGAAAGACGCCGTACGCGAAACCCAGGCTGACGCTTCGGTTATCTACGTACCGGCAGCTTTCGCCAAAGACTCCATCCTGGAAGCCATCGACAGCGGCGTGAAGCTGATCGTGTGCATCACCGAAGGCGTGCCCACCCTGGACATGCTGTACGTGAAAAAAGCCGTGGACGAAGCCGGCATCCGCCTGATCGGCCCGAACTGCCCGGGTATCATCACCCCGGGTGAGTGCAAGATCGGCATCATGCCGTGGCACATCCACAACCCGGGCCGCATCGGTATCGTGTCCCGCTCCGGCACCCTGACCTACGAAGCTGTGGCACAAACCACCGCCCTGGGTCTGGGTCAGTCCACTTGCATCGGTATCGGCGGCGACCCGATCCCGGGTACCAGCCACATCGACGCCCTGAAACTGTTCCAGGACGATCCGGATACCGACGCCATCGTGATGATCGGTGAAATCGGTGGTACCGCCGAAGAAGAAGCGGCCGAATTTGCCAAGCAGTACGTGACCAAGCCGGTAGTAGGTTACATCGCTGGTGTGACCGCGCCGAAAGGCAAACGCATGGGCCACGCCGGCGCCATCATCTCTGGCGGCAAAGGTACTGCCGAAGAGAAGTTCAAGGCGTTCGAGCGTGCAGGCATCGCCTACACCCGTAGCCCGGCTGAAATCGGCAAGACCATGTTCGAACTGCTGAAAAGCAAAGGCATGATCTAAGCATCGGCCACGTCCGATAGCAAAACGCCACCGTTCGCGGTGGCGTTTTTTTATTGTCTGGTGTGGATGTCAGGGGCGGTACCACAGCTCCTTGCGCTGCAAGGGGGTGGTCGGGGGCAAAAGCGGGTTGGACAAGTCGATGATGCGGCGCTTGTCCAAGGCCAGTGCCTTTAATGCTGGGCCGTTATGCTGCTGGAACAGGGTATCGAAGCTGCCGTCCCGAATCGCACGTTCCAACCCGCGCTCGAGCATGCGTGCCAGCTGCGGCCGTTTGGGGCTGACGAAAAAGTAGAAGGCAGTGGGGTAGTGCAGTAGCAAGTGGGGGTCGACTGGCAGTCGCAGCTCCGAGTGAGTGCGCTGCTCGTTCAGGATTTCGATCACGCTGCGCGGAAAATAGTCAAAACGCTGCTTGGCCAGCATGGCAAATAGCGACTCGTAGTCCGGTGTGACGACCACCGGCAGCTTGGCGTGCTGCAAGATGGCAGTATCAGGCCAGTCATGTTCCTGCCCCGCAGTGAAATGAGCCAGTTCGTTGACATTTTTCACCTCGGCCAGCATTTCTTGCCGACCTGGTGGCAGCAGGGCGACGCGCCAGCCGATCAGGCCCTTGTACAGCGGTATGCGTACCGGCACTAGCAGCTTTTCGCGGTCTACGCTGGTCATGGTCCACAGCACGTCTATCATCCCCTGTGGCCGGCGCAATTCCTGGATGGCCCGGCCTTGCACCATGGCCGGCCCCGGGCGCAGCAGGCACTTTTCACCTGCTTTTTCGCATGCTAGCCGCAGCAGGGCCAGCATGTAGTTCAGTTGCGGGTCACCCTTGGCCGGTAGGATGGGGTACTTGATCTGTACCGCTGTGGCCAGGCAGGTAGCGCTCAGCAGCAGGCTGCACAGCAGCAGGGATAGTCGGGCTGTCATGGTGGTTATCCAGAAGCAGTTCACGGGTCAGCGTGATCCAGGCGCGGGCAGCATGAGAAAGATAGCTGTCTTTCTTCCAGATCAGGCCCAGATGCCAGGTGATGCGCTCGTCGTCGATCGGTACCACGTCGAAGCGGTCGCGCTCCAGCTGGCTGGCAATAGCCTGCGGTAGCAGGGCGATGCCCAGTCTAGCGGCCACCATGGCAACGATAAAATCCCAGTGTGCGCTGCGGCCGGCGATGTTGACGCTTTTTCCCATCATGCGAAAGGCATCGCTGATGCGGATGGTGAGCGAGAAATCTTCCGGATAAAACACGATAGGGTGGTCGGCCAGGTCGGGCAGGGTGACGCGCGGCCAACCTTGCCACGGGCTGCCGGCCGGTGCCACCAGGCACAAGCGATCGCGTACCAGGCTCAGGCTGTTGAAGGTGTTGTCGTCTACCGGCAGCACCGCGGCGCCGATTTCCAGGTTGCCGGAGCGGATGCTGCTTTCAATCGCCAGTGCGCCGTCTTCCACCATTTTCAGTTCCACGCCGGGGTAGCGGTCGCGGAAGGCACCCACCACCGGCGCAAAGAAGGCACCGCCCGCCATCGGCGGCAGGCCCACCACCAGCTCGCCGCGCGCCAGCGATGCCAGGTCGGCCAGCGCGTTCTTCAGCCGCAGCTGCGCCGCCAGCACGTCTTGCCCGCGCAGGTAGACCACGCGGCCGGCGTCGGTAAGCTGGAAGCTCTTGCCCTCGCGGATCAACAGCGGGGTACCCAGCTCGTCTTCCAGCTGCTTCACCATCTTGCTGATGGTGGGCTGGGTGACAAACAGGGCTTCGGCCGCCCGGGTAAAGTTTTGCTGCCGAACCAGCTCGGCAAAATAGCGTAGCGCTTTGATGTCCATTTTTATTCCAATTTGGAATTGTTTTGATAATTTTAATTCATTTTTAGAATGTAATAAACCTACGTATACTCCGAATCACTCTCTGTGTTGTGTTGTGGCTCGTAAACGCAGCAGGTGTGCTCAGCTTGAAGCGGCCAAGGATTCTCCTCCCGACGCCGTTGCGAACACTTGCTGTCTGCCACTGGTGGTTTCCGCCGATGGTATAGGCACCAGCCTAGTGCTGGTTCAGGATTGACTGGTGCCTCGTACATCCGGGGATTGTGTACGAGGTGAATCCTCTGTATTCCCCTTACGAGCGTTGTTAGGCCGGCTACCAAGCCGGCTTTTTTTTTGCCTGCGCGGCTGGGGTCAGTCGCTATGGCAGGCGCAGGCTTCGCCGCTGGCGGCGGCGTCCAGCGTTTTCAGGATGCCGCAGTCGGCCAGCGTATGCGGGCTGTCGCAGCGGGCGCGTAGCTGCAGCAGTTGCTGCTCCAGCCGCTGCAAGGCCTCGATCTGGCTGTGCACGCGCTGGATCTGTTCGTCGATCAGCGCGTTGACGCGATCGCACGGCTCGGCGGCCGGCTGCTGGTGAAAGCCGGCCAACAGGCGGATATCGGCCAGCGGCATGCCCAGCGAGCGGCAGTGCAGGATAAAGGCCAGCTGCTCCAGATGCGGCTGTTCATAGCGGCGGTAGCCGCTGCTGCTACGTGATGGCGCGGGCAGCAAGCCTTCGCGCTCGTAATAGCGGATGGTTTCTGTTTCGCAGCCGGTGCGTTTTGCCAGTTCGCCGATTTGCATCATCGTTCTCCTTCGGGGCTTGACCTTATAGTAGCTACAGGGTTTGCAATAAGACAAGCACGCTTCTGTGGAGACCAGCATGGCCCTGTATCAACCCAAACCTGGCAGCAAGATCATCCCCGTCGCCGTGGCGCAGCCGCATACTGCCCGCCACGACCACGACCACGACCACGACCACGACCACGACCACGACCACGACCACGACCACGACCACGACCACGACCACGACCACGACCACGACCACGACCACGACCACGACCACGACCACGACCACAGCCATAGCCACGAGCAGGCCGCCTGCTGCAGTGGCGACGCCTGCAGCAGCACGCTGACGGCAGCCCCGGCAGCAGCCGATGCGCCGGCAGGCAGCACGGCGTGGCGGCTGGCCATTCCGGCCATGGACTGCCCCACCGAAGGGCGGCTGGTAGACAAGGTGCTGGCCAACGTGACCGGCGTGCTGCGCGTGGACTTCAACTACATCGAGCGCACCGTCACCGTGCACCAGCGCGACGCCAGCCTGGCCGAAGTGCAGGCTGCGCTGGCCAGCACCGGCATGCCGGCACGGCTGCTGACGGCACACGAGGCTGACGCAGCGGTCGCGGCACCAGTCGAAAGCCGCGGCCAACTGTGGTTGGCCGGCCTGCTGGCGGCCGCCGCCGAGGGCGCTGTGCTGGCCGGTGCCAGCGACGGCGCCTGGTGGGTTGCCGCGCTGGCCATGGCCTCGATGCTGGCCGGTGGCCGCACTACCGCCCGCAAGGGCTGGTACGCGCTGAAGCTGCGCACACTCAATATCTACTTCCTGATGAGCCTGGCCGTGCTGGGCGCCATGGTGCTGCAGCAGTGGCCGGAAGCGGCAATGGTGCTGTTCCTGTTTGCACTGTCGGAAAAGCTGGAGGCGCTATCGCTGGCGCGCGCCGGCGAGGCGGTGCGCAGCCTGATGGCGTTGAAGCCGGATAGCGCCTGGGTAGAAGTCGATGGTCAGTGGCAGGCCGTCCCGAGCGACAGCCTGCAAGTTGGCCGCGTAGTAAGGGTGCGCCCCGGCGAGCGCGTGCCGCTGGATGGCGTCATCGTTAGCGGCCGCAGCGACTTCAACGAAGCGCCGATTACCGGCGAGAGCCTGCCGCTGGACAAGGGCGAGGGCGATGCCGTGTTTGCCGGTGCCATCAATGGCCAGGGGCTGGTGTTGGTGCAGGTGACGGCGGCGGCTGATGGCAGCGTGCTGGCGCGCATCATCCGCAGCGTGCGCGACGCGCAGGCCGGCAAGGCCGCCACCCAGCGCTTCATCGACCGTTTTGCGGCGGTGTACACCCCCATCGTGGTGGCCGTGGCGGTGCTGCTGGCGCTGGGCTTGCCACTGGCGGGCATGATGACGTGGCAAGCGGCGCTGTACCAGGCGCTGGTGTTGCTGGTGATTGCCTGCCCGTGCGCGCTAGTGATCGCCACCCCGGTAACGCTGGTGTCGGCGCTGTCGTCGGCGGCGCGGCGCGGCATGCTGGTCAAAGGGGGGGCCGCGCTGGAGGCGGCGGCTCGTATCCGTTACCTGGCGCTGGACAAGACCGGCACGCTTACCCGCGGTGAGCCGGTAATTGCCGACATTCTGTTGCAGCCCTCCGGCCCGGCGCGCGACGCCGCGCTGCAGGTAGCGGCCAGCCTGGAAGCGCACTCTACCCATCCGCTGGCGCGGGCGGTGCTGCAAGCCGCCGCCGGTATACCGCTGCTGGCTATTACCGACTTGCAAGAGACCGCCGGTGAAGGCGTACAGGCCACGGTGGGGGGGCAGCGCTGGGCGCTGGGTAACCGCCGCCTGCTGGCCCGGCTGGGGGCCGATATCGCGCCGTGGCTGCCACGCGTGCCTGACGGTAGCGGCGAGATGTGGCTGTGCCGCGATGACGAACCGCAGGCGCTGCTGCT
Organism: Vogesella sp.; assembly: GCF_046297735.1. Lineage (NCBI taxonomy): Bacteria > Pseudomonadati > Pseudomonadota > Betaproteobacteria > Neisseriales > Chromobacteriaceae > Vogesella > Vogesella sp. Next base: position 141,199 of record NZ_JBKBHK010000006.1, on the reverse strand, counting down.
GGTAGCGGATGCGCTGCGCCCGGACGCGGTGGCAGCGGTGGCGCAGTTGCAGCAGATGGGCATTGCGCTGACGGTGCTGTCCGGCGACCAGCAGGCGGTGGTTGGCCGCACCGCGGCGCAAGCCGGTATTGGCGAGGCGCTGGGCGGCCTGCTGCCGGATGACAAGCTGGCGCACATCCGTCGCCTGGCGCAGCAGGGGCCGGTGGCGATGGTGGGCGATGGCGTCAACGATGCGCCGGCGCTGGCGCAGGCAGAGCTGGGCATCGCCATGGGCGCTGCGGGTTCGGATACCGCGCTGGAAACCGCGCAGGTGGCGCTGATGGAAGACCGCCTCGACAAGCTGCCGCAGCTGTTTGCCCACGCCCGCCGCAGCATGGCGGTACTGCGCGCCAATATCGTGCTGGCCTTGGGCATCAAGCTGCTGTTCTTCATTCTGGCGCTGGCTGGCGTGGCTACGCTGTGGATGGCGGTGTTTGCCGACGTGGGCGCCAGCCTGCTGGTGATCTTCAACGGCCTGCGCCTGGCGCGGGTAGGGAGAGCCGCATGATGCGCTGGCTGGCGTGCCGCATTCCGCCGCCATTGCTGGCCTTGCTGTGTGCTTGGGGCATGGCGCTGGCCGCAAGACGTTGGCCGCAGTGGCCGCTGTCTTTGCCGGAGGGTGTCAGTCTGGTGGTGAGCGGAGGGCTGTTGCTGCTGGCGGTGTGGCTGGAAGGCAGCGCGGTGTGGGCGTTTGTGCGGCGGCGCACTACCCTCAGTCCGCTGCAGCCACAGCGCAGTAGCCAGCTGGTGGTGTCGGGCTTTTACCGTTTCAGCCGTAACCCGATGTATCTGGGCATGCTGTGCCTGCTGCTGGCTTGGGGCATGTGGCTGGGGCAGGCCGTAGCCCTGGCCGGGCCACTGTTGTGGGGGCTGTGGATCGATCGGCTGCAGATCGTGCCGGAAGAGCGCGCCTTGCGGGCGCGCTTCGGTGATGCCTACGCCGCGTATTGCCAGCGTGTCCGCCGTTGGCTGTAGACAGGCGGCAGCGTTTACACCTTCATGCCGCGCATGCCGCTGATACGGAACGGAAACAGCTCACCGCGCATCACACCGCCGGTTATCACCGGGTCGGCCTGCATGATGCGACGCGCTTCATCCTCGATGCCGGTATTGACCAGCACCATGCTGAACACGCGCTCATCGTTGGTGGTGGTGCGACCGAACAGCGTCACCTTGCCGGCCAGGCACAGGTCGTCCAGGTAGCAGGTGTGCTGGCTGATGCATTCGGCTTCGTGGTCGCTCAGGCCGCTGCGCAGCATGTCCGGCCGGGTAGGGTGCAACAGGTAAAGGTAGTGATGCATGGTGGTCATGCCCGTGTATCAATGCCGCGACCTTGCAGGGCGGGGGCCGTGCTGTCTTGCGGCTGGTAAGTTCTTGCAATGTTGTTGCCCCCCTGCCGGGCGGCGGCTTGTTCTGCCTGCGCCTGCAGCGCCATCTGTCTGGCTTGCGCGGCCACCGCCTGGTCCTGGCCGGAAGGTTCAGCGGGGGCCAGTGCGGCACGCTCCACGGCACGCGCCTTGCGTAGCGTTTCTTCCGGCGTACGCCCCGGGCTGACGTCGATGTTGACGTGGCCGCCTACCGCGTAACGCTGCCCGTCCGGCCCTTGCTGGTAACTGTAGCTGGGGCCGCTGACGCTTAGCCCGCCAGCAGCGGCGATATGCGCCTGCTCGTGGGCGCGCACTTCGCGGTCGCGCGCTTTCAGCTTGTCTACCTGCTGCTGTTCTTCCTCGCTTAATGCAGCCACACCCTTTTGGCCACGGCCCGTTCCGCCAGGCGCCTCCGCTGGCGTGCTGGTCACGCTGGCGGCCAGGCAACGGCTGCACTGACAGCCCGGACTACAGGCCGTCATCATCTTTGCCGGGCTGGCGTAAGCGCTGCCGTAGTTGGCCGCAGAGAGGGCGCCGATACTCATTTCGATGACAGTTTGCTGCGTTGTCTATAAGCATAGACCATAAAAAAAGGCCTGCAGATGAAGGCAGGCCTGATGTTCATGCTGGTGTGCTCAGCTTTCGCGCTCGCCCGTCTGCAGGCGCCACAGCGCAGCGTAGCTGCCCTGCTGTGCCAGCAGTACCTCATGCGTGCCCGATTCGATGATGCTGCCTTGCTCCATCACGTGAATGCAGTCGGCGTGGCGCACGGTGGACAGCCGATGGGCAATCACCAGCGTGGTGCGGCCACGCGATACCACGTCCAGCGAGCGCTGGATGGCGGCCTCGGTTTCGTTATCCACCGCGCTGGTGGCTTCGTCCAGCACCAGGATGCGCGGGTCTTTCAGGATGGCGCGGGCCAGCGCCAGGCGCTGGCGCTGGCCGCCGGACAGCTTCTGGCCGCGCTCGCCCACCGGCGTGTCGTAGCCCTGCGGCAGCTGCTGGATGAACGCGTGCGCCTCGGCAGCGCGCGCGGCGGCTTCGATGGCGTCGCGGCCAACCTTACCCATGCCGTAGGCGATGTTGTCAGCCACGCTGCCGTCGGTGAGGAACACGTCCTGGCTGACGTAGCCGATTTGGCGGCGCAGGTCGGTCAGCGACAGGGTACGGATATCCTGGCCGTCCAGGCGGATGCTGCCGCTACCGGCATCGTAGAAACGCAGCAGCAGCTTGATCAGCGTGCTCTTGCCCGAACCGGTGGCGCCGACAAAGGCCACGGTGCCGCCGGCAGGGATGGTGAGCGACACATTATGCAACACGGTGAGGTCGCCGTAGCCGAATGACAGGTTTTCGAAAGCCAGCTGGCCCGATACTGTGCCGGCAGGCAGCGCCTTGCCGTCGTAGGGGATGGTGACCGGCGTGGCCAGCACGCCCAGCACGCGGTCGATGGCGGTCATCGAGCGCTGGTACAAGTCGGCAATGTCGGCCAGGCCCACCAGCGGCCACAGCAGGCGCTGCGTCAGGTACACCAGCACCGAATAGCTGCCGACGCCGATCGCGCCGTGCAGCGCCAGCCAGCCGCCGTACACCAGCGTCACCACGAAGCCGGCCAGGATGGCCATGCGGATCACCGGGATGATGGCCGACGACAGGCGGATGGCGCGCGCGTTGGTGGTGCGGTAGTGCTCGCTGGCCTCGCGGATATGCTCGGCCTCGAACGTTTCGGCGGTAAACGCCTTGATGGTGGCAATGCCCAACAGGTTGTTGTTGAGGCGGCCGTTGATCACGCCGGCCGCTTCGCGCACCGCGCTGTAGCGCGGCGCAATGCGTTTCTGGAACCAGAAGGTGCCCACCAGGATCAGCGGCACCGGAAACAGCGCCATCATGGCCAGTTGCGGCGCCAGGTAAAAGAACACGCCGCCCACCATAATGGAGGAACACACCACCTGGATGATGCTGTTGGCGCCGCCGTTGAGGAAGCGCTCCATCTGGTTGATGTCGTCGTTGAGGATGGACATCAGATTGCCGGTGCTCTTATCCTCGAAATACGACAGCGGCAGCTGCTGCACGTGGCGGTAGGCGTCCAGCCGCAGTTCGTGCTGCAGGTTTTGCGCCAGGTTGCGCCAGCGCAGCTGGTACAGGTACTCGAACAGCGATTCACCGGCCCAGATCAGCACGGTAAGGGCGCCCAGCCACAGCAGCTGCTCGAAGCTGTCGGTAATGCCCAGCCGGGCCAGGAACGAGTCCTGCTTGCTGACGACCACATCCACAGCCACGCCGATCAGCACTTCGGGCAGGATGTCGAAAAACTTGTTGGTAGCGGAAAACAACGTTGCCAGCCACGCGTCGCGCCGGTAGGCGCTGGCGTAGCGGAAAAGCCGGGACAGGGAAGACATGGTGCCGGTATGCCGTAGGGGGGAGGGGGCGTCGATTTTACGCCGCCATGCAAAAAGAATGAAACAGGAATGACTATCAATGAGCGAACACTCTGTTAACCAGCGCGAACTCACCATGTCGGTGCTGATGACGCCGGATATGGCCAACTTCTCCGGCAACGTGCACGGCGGCGTGCTGCTGAAACTGCTGGACCAGGTGGCCTACGCTTGCGCCAGCCGCTACGCCGGCTGTTACGTGGTGACGCTGTCGGTAGACCAGGTGCTGTTCAAGCAGCCCATCCACGTGGGCGAGATGGTCACCTTCCTGGCCAGCGTCAACCACGTTGGCCGCACCTCGATGGAAGTGGGCATCAAGGTGGTAGCCGAAAACATCCAGCAGCGCACCGTGCGCCACACCAATAGCTGCTACTTCACCATGGTGGCCTGGGCCGACGGCAAGGCGGTGCCGGTGCCGCCGCTGTCGCTGGACAGCGACCTCCACCGCAAGCGCTTCCGCGAAGCCGAAATCCGCAAGCAGATGCGGCTTGAAGCCGAGCAACGCATGCAGCAGGCCACGGTGTCATGAGCCACGGGCTGCTGCCGCTGCCGGCATCGGACAAGCTGCGCGCCTACGCCGTGTACTGCGACGGCATGCAGGGCAAGCTCAGCCGCTGTCAGGGCTGGGACGCGCAGCTGCAGCGCCAGGGCTTCGAGCAGAGTTTTGCTGACGGCACCTTGTTCTGGTACCGCCACGGCGGGCAGGAGGTTGCGCTGGTCAGTATGACGTGGCGGCCGTACGGCCTGCACATCCACCTGCTGGTGGTGCTGGCACCGTGGCGGCGCCAGGGCATGGGGCGGCGGGTACTGGCGGTGCTGCACCAGCTCAGCCGTGGCCGCGTTACGCTGTGCTGCCTGCGCGACGACAAACCAGTGCGCGCCTTCTACGCCGAAATGGGCTACCGCGTCGCCGGCGGCGACGACGACTTCCTGCGGCTGGAATGGCCCGGCCTGCAGGTGCAGCCGGCGCTTGGGGCCGCCGCCGGCATCGCCTACAATGCGCGTCCCAGTCGAGAAACCCCGCCATGTCCGCCTTCCAGCTCGTATACAGCCACCCCCGCTTCCACCTTGTCCACAAGGCCCCCGGCCTAGGTTTTCATCGCGAAGGCGATACCCCCGGCCTGATGGATTTACTGCGCGAGGCACTGTCCGGCGACGCGCTGTGGCCGGTGCACCGGCTGGACCGCATTACCAGCGGCCTGATCGTGGTAGCGCGCAGCCAGCAGGACGCCGCCGAGCTGGGCGCCGCCTTTGCCGGCCGCGACGTGGAAAAGTACTACCTGGCACTGTCGGACGCCAAGCCGGCGCGCAAGCAGGGCCTGATCAAGGGCGATATGGACAAGGGCCGTGGCGGCGCCTGGAAGCTGTGCAAAAGCGCGGCCAACCCTGCCGTAACCCAGTTTTTCAGCCACAGCCTGGCACCCGGCCTGCGCCTGTTCGTGTTGCGCCCGCGCACCGGCAAGACCCACCAGCTGCGGGTGGCGATGAAGTCGCTGGGCGCGCCCATCCTGGGCGATGCGCTATACGGCGGCAGCGCCGCCGACCGCGGTTACCTGCACGCTTACGCGCTGGCGTTCACGCTGGCCGGCGAAACGCACCGCTTTGTGTGCCCGCCGCTATGGGGCGAACGTTGGCCGCAAGCAGCGCTGGCCGACTACCTGGCGGCGAACCCGCCGGCCGGCTTGCCGTGGCCGGTGCTGTAAGACCTTGCCCGCCACGAGGCAGACATGAAAAAAGCCGGTCGCTTGCGCGAACCGGCTTTTTTATCGATGTAGCAGGCTGGTGAACGTATTCACGCTCTTGCGAGCGGGCGCGAGACAAGGCAAAAGTGACTGAGGCAGCGCAGTTTACAAATGGTAAATGACCATGCCGAAGGCGCTTTTAACGCCGTATCGCCCACGCGCAGCAGATCGTGCACGTATGCTTAGCCCAGGCCGTGCATCATCTTTTTCAGCTTGCCCGACAGCAGGAACAGCACCAGCGCGGCGCCGCCAGCCATCAGCACGAACAGCATGAAGAAGTCGTGCAGGTTGGACACTGTGTAGCCCAGGAACACCGGCAGCGGCTTGCCCGGCTCCGGGTACAGGCCGGACAGCACGCCGGCAAACTTGTTGGCCAGCGCGCTGGACAGGAACCACACGCCCATCATCATCGACACCAGGCGTGCCGGCGACAGCTTCACCACCAGCGACAGGCCGATCGGCGACAGGCACAGCTCGCCGAAGGTGTGGATGCTGTACAGGCTGATCAGCCACAGCATGCTTACTTTCACGCCCGGCTCCAGACCGTTCACGCCCAGCGCGATGATCAGGTAACCGATAGCCAGCAGCAGCAGGCCGATGGCCATTTTCATCGGCGAGTTCGGCTCCAGGCCCTTCTTGCCCAGCGTCAGCCACAGCCAGGCAAACAGCGGCGCGCACACCACGATCACCACCGGGTTGATGCTTTGGAAGAACGAGGCCGGCACCGTCCAGCCCAGCAGCTGGCGGTTGGTCTGTTCTTCGGCAAAGAAGGTCAGCGAGGCGCCGGCCTGCTCGAAGGCAGACCAGAAAAAGATCACGAACGCCGACAGCAGCATGATCACCGCCAGGCGGTCTTTTTCTTCGCGCGTCAGCGGCGCGTGCTGGATCTTCTCGCCGCTTTCATGGTGACGCTTGGGCGGCAGGCCGATGGCGGCGCCTTCCGGCGTTACCAGGTAGCGGTTGCGGAAGCTCAGGAACAGCGCCAGCGACAGCAGCATGCCGATACCGGCGGCCAGGAAGCCCCACTTGAAGTCGGCCGGGTGGCCGGTATCGCCCAGCGTGCCGCACACCAGCGGCGCCAGCAGCGCACCGGCGTTGATGCCCATGTAGAACAGGGTGAAAGCGGAGTCCACGCGCTTGTCGCCGGCCGGGTACAGCTGGCCCACCATCGACGAGATGTTCGGTTTGAACAGGCCGTTACCGGCGATCAGCAGCGCCAGGCCGCCGAACATCAGCGGGGTGGCGGTGGCCGGCTGCTGGTACAGCGTGGCGGCAAAGAACATGGCGAACTGGCCGGCGGCCATCAACAGCGCGCCGCTGACGATGGCGCGGCGGTTGCCCCAGTAGCGGTCGGCAATGTAGCCGCCCAGCAGCGGCGCAAAGTACACCAGGCCGGTGTAGCTGCCGTAGATTTCGGAGGCGTAGGCCTTGTCGAACATCAGCGCCTTCACCATGAACAGCACGAAGATGGCGCGCATGCCGTAGTAGCTGAAGCGTTCCCACATTTCGGTCACGAACAGCAAGTACAGACCGCGAGGGTGTTGTCGGTACATGAGGGTCTTTCTCTAGTAGTGAGTGAGGTGCACAGTCCTGTTTTTATCGGGGCGGACTTTGGCAAGGCGTCGGATTGTGCTGATGCTTTGGCGTTAATGCAATAGAAAAATGCGCCAAAATGAACATTTATGGCGTTATATTGTAATAAATTGGTGAAACTTATTTGATATGCATATTCGTATAGTGTAAATACTCCCGCGCTGATTTGTGGTTTTCACTATCGAATTGCTGCGGTGAAGCATCGATAAATCTTGCTGCCAGCCGGCCGCTGGCGTAGGCTGCAGTGTGGCCCGCGCGGCCACCCGACACACTGGAGAACGTGCATGAAACCGCTAGTTTGCCCCGCAGCAAGCAGCGCCTGCCGCAGCCTGCTGCCCAACTGGTATAACCTCGACGTTGTACTGGCCAACGACTTCCCCCGCGCCTGATGCCCCTAGGCAGCTCTTCGGCTGTCCGTCTGTTTTAAAGCCAAACTAAACAATCTACTGACACCTGTGGCCCTGCCACGCTGCGTTGCTGCGCGCTATGGTCGCGCCCGCAGTGTGCCGCCGCGTCGCCCCGTCACGCCCTTGGCCGGCGTGGTAGCGGCGTGCCCGGCAGCAAGGTTGGCCGCAGGCATGGAGCATCAACATGGCACGACGCATCCCCGAACCGTTCCGCATCAAGATGGTAGAGCCCATCAAGCAGACCACCCCCGAATACCGCCGCGAGGCACTGGCCGCTGCCGGCTGGAACCCGTTCCTGCTGCGCGGTGAAGACGTGTACATCGACCTGCTGACCGATAGCGGCACCGGCGCCATGTCGGACCGCCAGTGGGCCGGCGTGATGATGGGCGACGAAGCCTACGCCGGTAGCCGCAACTTCTACGAGCTGGAAGCCACGGTGAAAGAGGTGTTCGGTTACGCCCACACCCTGCCCACCCACCAGGGCCGTGGCGCCGAGCAGATCCTGTTCCCCGAGCTGGTGAAACGCTGCGGCAGCCAGCAGCCGGTGTTTTTGTCCAACTATCACTTTGATACCACCAAGGCGCATGTGGAGATTGCCGGCGCCCGAGCCATCAACGTGCTGACGCCGCAGGCGCTGGACACCACCACCGCCTACGACTGGAAAGGCGACTTCGACCTGCCGCGCCTGGCGGCGCTGATCGAAGAACACGGCGCGGCCAACGTGGCCGGCCTGATCATCACCGTGACCTGCAACAGCGCCGGTGGCCAGCCGGTGAGCATGACCAGCATCCGCGAGTCCGCCGCGCTGGCGCGCCGCCACGGCATTCCGGTGATTATCGACGCGGCGCGCTTTGCCGAAAACGCCTGGTTCATCCAGCAGCGCGATCCCGACTACGCCAAGATGTCGGTAGCGGCCATCGTGTACGAGATGTTCAGCCACGGCGACATGTTCACCATGTCGGCCAAAAAGGACGCGCTGGTGAACATCGGCGGCCTGTGCTGCTTCAAGAGTGACGAAGACCTGTTCCGCAGCGTGCAGGTGCGCTGCGTGGCGATGGAAGGCTTTGTCACCTACGGCGGCCTGGCAGGGCGCGACATGGCCGCGCTGGCAGTGGGCCTGAAAGAGGGCATGGACGAAGGCTATCTGGCCTACCGTATCGGCCAAGTGGCGTACCTGGGCGACAGGTTGGCCGCAGGCGGTATCCCGATCCAGACGCCGACCGGGGGCCACGCCGTGTTTGTGGACGCCAAGAAGCTGCTGCCGCACATCCCGGCCGGGCAGTTCCCGGCGCACGCGCTGGCGTGCGAGCTGTACCTGGAAGGCGGCATTCGCGGCGTGGAAATCGGCTCGCTGCTGCTGGGCCGCAACCCGGCTACCGGCGAGCAGGAACCGTCGCCGTTCGAGCTGCTGCGCCTCACCATCCCGCGCCGCGTGTACACCAACGACCACATGGACTACATCGCCGACTGCCTGATCGACATCCAGCAGAGGGCTAGCAGCATCCGCGGTCTGGGCTTCGACTACGAGCCGCCTATCCTGCGCCACTTCACCGCGCGTCTGCATCCGCTGTAAGCCCTTGCCTGCCTCCACACCCCGCTGCACGCAGCGGGGTTTTTGTTGTGCTTGTATAGTGCTGGCAGGAGGCAAGGGCATGGGTATCAGGATCATCACAGCACTGTTGGCCGCATTGCTGGCCACGCAGGCGCTGGCACAAACCAGCGTTACGCTGTCTTACGCGGGCGACGCGCTGGTGTACGACGGCGAGCTGTCGGCCGCCGCCAACCAGCGCCTGTTTGCGCTGTACGACGCGGCCACGGTGAAGCCGCACACGTTGGTGATCAGCAGCAGCGGCGGCGCCTTCAACCTGGGGCTGGCGCTGGGCGAGTGGGTGGCGCAGCAACGCTTGCGCGTGCACGTGCCGCGCTACTGTAATTCGGCCTGCGCCAACTACGTGTTTACCGCCGCCAGCCAGCGCGAGCTGGGTTACCACGCGGTGCTGGCCTTTCACGGCGGCATGGACGTGGCCGACCGTCAGCGTGGCGTGTATCTGGCGCGTTTTCCGGCCGAGCGCCAGGCCGAGGCCCGGCAGCGCTTTGCTGCCGAAGTAAAAGAAGCACGCCAGCGCGAGCTGGCTTTCTTTGCCCGTATCGGTATCGACCCGGCGATTACCAGCTACGGCTACCAGCGCTTCCCGCGCATCATGCGGCAGTACAAGGCCTGGAGTTATTCGCTACCCATGCTGCGCCGCTTTGGCGTGGGGCCGATCAGCATCAGCGACAACGAGCGCTGGCTGCCGCGCCCGGCCGACGACGGCTTGCTGATGATCCTGGCACCGCAGCGCTACGGCTGTCTGCCGGCTGGCCGCGTCACCGACCTGCTGTACGACTGCGTGACCGACCAGCCGCTTCCGCTGTCGCTATTGGGTGATTGATAGTTATTCCCATCTGGGGTAGGGTGGCGCTTTGCCCGCCGCTACCCTGTCATGACCCCGCATCTGGACCATATTCCCGCCGACCTGGTGTCCGCCGCCGACTACCAGCGCTACGCCCAGCGCATGATGTCGGCCAACGCCCGCGCCTATATCGATAGCGCCGCCGCCGACGAACTGAGCCATGCGGCCAACCTGCAGGCCTTTGCCCGCCACCGCCTGCACCCCCGCGTACTGGCCGACGTACAGGGCGGCCACAGCCGTTGCCGTCTGCCGGGGCTGGATCTGGCCATGCCGATTTTGCTGGCGCCGGTGGCTTACCAGAAACTGGTACACCCCGACGCCGAGCGCAGCGCCGCCTACGCCGCCAGCGTGATGGGCAGCAGCATGCTGGTGAGCACGCTGGCCAGTACGTCGCTGGAAGACGTCGCCGCCGCCGCACCGTCGCCGCTGTGGTTCCAGCTGTACTGGCAGCACGACCGCGCCGTGGTGGCGCAGCTGGTGCAGCGCGCCGAAGCCGCCGGCTATCGCGCGCTGGTGTTGACGGTGGATGCGCCGCTGGCCGGCGTGCGCAACGCCGAGCAGCGCGCCGGCTTTGCCCTGCCGGATGGTGTGGCCGCGGTAAACCTGGCCGGCATGGCGCCGTACCAGCCCGCCCTGGCCGCCGGGCAGAGCGCGGTGTTCGACGGCATGATGGCCATCGCGCCGCGCTGGGCCGACATCGCCTGGCTGCGCAGCCAGACCCGCTTGCCGATTGTGCTGAAAGGCATCTTGTCGCCGCACGACGCCGAACTGGCGTTGCAGCACGGCGTGGACGGCCTGGTGGTGTCCAACCACGGTGGCCGCGTGCTGGACACGGTACCGGCCGCGCTGGACGCACTGCCCGCCATCGCCGCCGTGGTACAGGGCCGCGTGCCGCTGCTGCTGGACGGCGGTATCCGTCGCGGCAGCGACGTGTTCAAGGCCTTGGCGCTGGGCGCCAGCGCGGTGCTGATCGGCCGCCCGTTCCTCCACGCGTTGGCAGTGGCCGGCGCGCTGGGCGTGGCCCACTTGCTGCGCACGCTGCACGAAGAGCTGGAGGTGACCATGGCGCTGACCGGCTGCCGCACGCTGGCCGACATCGGTCCGCATTGCCTGTGGCCGGCGCCGCCTGCCGCGTAGTGCGGGTGGCTGGTGGCAAAGCTTGGCCGCATGGATAACGGCAAGAGAATATAGGGTGGTGCCAGCACGCTGCCTGTCAGCTTGCGGCCAACCTTGCGCTGGCCCAAACAATAAAAAAGGCAGCCATATGGCTGCCTTTGGGCGCTGCGTTGCGGGTTTACTGACCGACCATCACCAGCCGCAGGTTTACCTTGTTGGCCAGATTGGCTACCGGCTCGGCGGCCTGCATGCGTAGTTCGCCATCGACAAACAGGCGCGCGTCTACTGCATACTGACGGCCGGTTGTGATGGCAGCGTAGTCGTAGCACAGCGAAAAGGCGATGGGCGTCGCGACCTTTTCCAGTGTTTGCTCGGCCAGTACCGCCGGTACGCCGCTACTTACGTCCAGCAGGCGTACGCGCAGCAGGGTCTTGTCGCGTGGGTAGGCAATGCGTTCCATATAGAATGCGCTGCCATTGACATAGCCCATGCCGGGGCGGGTGGCGCAGGCGGCCAGGCTGCCTGCGGCGAGGCCCAGCAGCAGGGTGCGGCGGGTAGTCGGGTTCATGGTGGTTGTTTATTCCTCTACCGGTTCCAGTTTGGGGTTGCCCAACTGCACCATGGCGCTTTCATCCGGTCGCCATTCGCCTTGCAGACGCCAGGTACCAGCCTTGTCTTCCAGCCGCAAGTACCAGTGTTTGGCGTTGCCGGCCTTGATGCTGGCCTGGTACAGGTTGTCTCCCTGGCGTTGCAGGGCGGGCTGTTGGTCGTCCTGCTGCCGCGTGGGATGAAGCAGGGTGAACACCAGGTCGCCTTGCAGTGGCTTCTTGCTGCTGGTGAGAATGCGCACCGATTGGCGATCGTCGCTGAACATGGCTTGTGCACTGATGCCCAGATTGACGGCAGCCTTGTCGCGGGTGAGCTCCAGGTTGATGTCTTTGCCGCGCTTGTAGTAGTCGTCTGTCACCATGTCGTCTGCGGTGACAACGGCAATGCGGAACGTAATAACGCCGGCAATCACTGCCAGCGCCGGGCCGGCCATGAGTATCCATGGCCAGCGGTCTTTGTACCAGGGGCGCTCGGCCCCTGCCTTGTTTTGCATGCTTTATTCCCCGATAAAGCTGGATTTCTCTTCCACGCTAATCTGGTCGTCGATGGATTCGATGGTGAAGTGAATCTCATGACTGCCTTTGGTTGCCACCTCGGGCGCAGCCAGTGCGCGTACGGTAATCAGCTCGTTGCTCATGCCCTCGACGCGGTATGCCGGTTTTTCGCTCACCAGCTTGATACCGTCCAGGCCCTCGACTTTGATGCGGAAGGTCTGTGCTTGTTCCGAGACGTTCATGATGCGCAGGCTGTAGGTGTTTTCCAGCATGCCATCATCGGTTTCCCGAACCAGCGAGGCGCGATCCCGAATGATATCCACCTTGAACGGTTTGCGCATGGCCAGCGAGGTAATGGCTGCTATGAAAATCACCGCCAGAACCAGGCTGTACATCACCACACGGGGGCGTTTCAGGCGCGAGGCAATGGCGCTTTCCGGGTATTTGCCTTCCAGCGCGGCTTCGGTGGTGTAGCGGATCAGGCCTTTGGGGCTGCCGATCTTGACCATCACTTCGTCGCAGGCGTCGATACAAGCGGCACAGCCGATGCACTCGTACTGCAGGCCGTTACGGATGTCGATGCCGGTGGGGCACACCTGCACGCAGATGCCACAGTTGATGCAGTCGCCCAGATTGGCTTGCTCTTGGCCTTTCTTGCGTGCGCCGCGCGGTTCGCCGCGCTTTTCATCGTAGGAGATGATCAAGGTGTCTTCATCGAACATGGCGCTCTGGAAACGGGCATACGGGCACATGTACATGCACACCTGCTCGCGCATGTGAGCGGCCAGCAGGTAGGTAAAACCGGCGTAGAAGAACATCCAGAACGTTTCCCACGGCCCGTAGTTGAAGGTGGGCATGGCGGCGATCAGGTCGTGGATGGGGGTGAAGTAGCCCACCAGCGTAAAGCCGGTCCACAGCGAGAACAGGATCATGATGCCGTGCGAGGTACTTTTGATACCGAGCTTGCGCAGGCTCCACGGTTCTTTGTCCAGCTTCATGCGCTTGTTGCGGTCACCTTCGATCTTTTCCTCTATCCACAGCATGATTTCGGTGTACACCGTTTGCGGACAGGAATAGCCGCACCACAGGCGGCCGGCGATGGTGGTCCAGGTAAACAGACCAAAAGCACTGCACATCAGCAGGGCTGCAAGATAGACGAAATCCTGCGGCAGGATGGTAAGGCCGAACAGGTAGAACTTGCGGTTGACTAGGTCGAACAGTACGGCTTGGCGATCGTTCCACTGCAGCCAGGGCGTGACGTAGTACACCAGCTGGGTGGCGATGACGAACAGGATGCGCCAGTTGGCAAATACCCCTTTCACGCTGCGCGGGTAGATCTTTTTGCGTGCGGCGTACAGAGAGACGGTTTCTGTGGCGGGTTTTTCTATCTTGACCCCGATATCTTTAAGCTTGTCGCTCATCTGGCTTCCCTTTTAGAACGCTTCATAAAGCCCACAGCACTATTCTATGGGCTTTATGAAACACACTGCATGCTAATACAATTCACAAACAAATAAAATGTAGGCACAAAAGATACTGCCCGCTTGCGCGGGCAGTATTGAGCAGGATCAATTACTGGGCTTTGGCGTTATTGGTCAGGCCATAAACGTAAGCGGTCAGCAGATGTACCTTGCCGTCACCGAGGAAGTCTTTCCAGGCCGGCATCTGGTTGTTGCGGCCGTTGGTGATGGTTTCGATGATGGTCTTTTCGGTACCACCATACAGCCACACGCTATCGGTCAGGTTAGGTGCGCCGATGGCCTGGTTACCTTTGCCGTCTGCACCGTGGCAAGCCACACATACTGCAGTGAAGGTTTCCTTGCCACGTGCTGCGCGGTCAGCGTCATGTTTCTTGCCGGACAGCGACATCACGTAGTTGGCGGTGTCTTTCACCTTCTCTTCGCCGAATGCTGCGCCGAAGGCAGGCATCTGGCCGATGCGACCAGCGGCGATGGAGGCATGGATGGCTTTTTCATCACCACCGTACAGCCAGTCGCTATCGGTCAGGTTGGGGAAGCCCTTGGCGCCGCGGGCATCAGAGCCGTGGCACTGCACACAGTAGGTCTGGAACAGGCGCTTGCCCATGGCTTGCGCTTCCGGATCGGCGGCCACGGTTTTTACGTCCTGTTTCAGGTACTTGTCGTACAGCGGCTGGTACTTGGCTTCGGCAGCGGCTTTTTCTTCCTTGTACTGGCCAACGGAAGTCCAGCCACGGATGCCTTTCCAGGTGCCCAGGCCCGGGTACAGTACCAGGTAGACGGCAGCAAAGATCAGCGTCAGGTAGAACATCAGCATCCACCAGCGCGGCAGCGGGTTGTTGTACTCTGCCAGGTCCTCATCCCAGATGTGACCGGTGATCTGTACTTCCTCACCCTTCTTGACGGTGGTTTTCGATTGCGAGAACAGCAGGTAGGTCAAGCCTACCAGGCCCACAATCACCACCACGGCGATATATACGCCCCAGAAACCACTAACAAAATCACTCATTGCTTCGCTCCGTTGGAAGCGTTACCGGAAGGCGGCTGGTCGTCCTCGTCCAGGACAAGGTTGGCCGCTTCGTCGTAACGCTTCTTGGCTTTTTTACCGAAGGCACCCAGTGCAATCACGATAAACACGGTGAAGCAGAATACCGTGAACAGGATGCGCCCCAGATTAGTCCAGTCCATGGCTTAACGCGCGTTCTTCAGTGCAAGGCCCAGGCCTTGCAGGTAAGCGATCAGCGCGTCCAGTTCGGACTTGCCCTCCACCTGGGCTTGCGCCTCGGCGATTTCCTTGTCGGTGTACGGTACGCCCACCTTGCGCAGTGCGGTCATCTTGGCGGCTACGCCTTCCGCATCGGCCAGGTTACGTGCCAGCCACGGGAAGGCAGGCATGTTGGACTCCGGTACCACGTCACGCGGGTTGATCAGGTGAACGCGGTGCCATTCGTCGGAATAGCGGCCGCCAACACGGGCCAGGTCCGGACCGGTACGCTTGGAACCCCACTGGAACGGGTGGTCGTACACCGATTCGCCCGCTACCGAGTAGTGACCGTAGCGCTCGGTTTCGGCGCGGAACGGACGGATCATCTGCGAGTGGCAGGTGTAGCAGCCTTCGCGGATGTAGATGTCACGACCGGTCAGCTGCAGCGCGGTGTAAGGCTTTACACCGGCTACCGGCTGGGTGGTGGACTTCTGGAACATCAGCGGCACGATCTCGATCAGGGCGGCCACGCTGATAACCAGCAGTGTCAGCACGATCAGGTATGCGACGTTTTCTTCAATCAGTTTCTGGATCTTTTCCATGATGATTCCTTGGCAACCTTAGTGAGCGTGCGCGGTGACAGCCGGGATCTTGGCGTCAACCGGACGGCCGGCGGCAACGGTGCGGAAGGTGTTGTACGCCATCAGCAGCATGCCGGTCAGGAACAGGGAACCACCCACGAAACGCACGAACAGGTACGGATAGGACGCCTTCACCGATTCTACGAAGGAGTAGGTCAGGGTGCCGTCCGGGTTCAGTGCACGCCACATCAGGCCTTGCATCACACCGGCAATCCACAGTGCGGCGATGTACAGCACCACGCCAACGGTAGCCAGCCAGAAGTGGGCTTCGATCAGCTTCACGCTATGCATGCTGTCACGGCCGAACAGGCGCGGCAGCAGGTAGTACATGGAACCGATGGAGATGAAGGCAACCCAGCCCAGGGCACCGGAGTGCACGTGGCCAACGGTCCAGTCGGTGTAGTGCGACAGGGCGTTAACGGTCTTGATGGACATCATCGGGCCTTCGAAGGTGGACATGCCGTAGAACGACAGGGATACCACCAGGAACTTCAATACCGGGTCGTTGCGCAGTTTGTGCCATGCGCCGGACAGGGTCATGATGCCGTTGATCATGCCGCCCCAGCTCGGTGCCAGCAGTACCAGCGAGAACGCCATACCCAGCGACTGGGTCCAGTCAGGCAGGGCGGTGTAGTGCAGGTGGTGAGGACCAGCCCACATGTAGGTGAAGATCAGCGCCCAGAAGTGCACCACGGACAGACGGTAGGAGTACACCGGACGGCCAGCCTGCTTCGGTACGAAGTAGTACATCATGCCCAGGAAGGCGGCGGTCAGGAAGAAGCCAACGGCGTTGTGGCCGTACCACCATTGCACCATCGCGTCTACCGCGCCGGCGTAAACGGAGTAGGACTTGGTCAGCGACACCGGTACGGCCAGGCTGTTCACCACGTGCAGCAGGGCTACGGCCAGGATGAAGGCGCCGTAGAACCAGTTGGCCACGTAGATGTGTTTTACCTTGCGGATGGCCAGGGTGCCGAAGAACACGATGGCGTACACGACCCAGATGATGGTGATCAGGATGTCGATCGGCCATTCCAGCTCGGCGTATTCCTTACCGGCGGTGATGCCCAGCGGCAGGGTGATGGCGGCCAGTACGATAACCAGTTGCCAACCCCAGAACGTAAACGCCGCCAGCTTGTCGGAAATCAGGCGGACGTTACAGGTACGCTGCACGACGTAGTAAGACGTCGCGAACAGAGCGCAGCCACCAAAAGCAAAGATGACGGCGTTGGTGTGCAGCGGGCGCAGGCGGCCGTAGTGGAACCAGGGCCCAAAATTGAGCTCCGGCCACACTAGCTGGGCCGCAATAATGACGCCCACCAGCATCCCGACAATGCCCCAGACTACGGTCATTATCGAGAACTGGCGCACCACCTTATAGTTATAAGTGGATTGCGTATCCATTTAGGTTTTCTCCAAGGTTGCGAACTAGAACGTGTAAAACGTGATGTCTTGATTTTCATGCGTCCGTCCCCAGCTTGGAGATCAGCGCATCAAACCGGGTATCTAAGGCCTGCGTGTCGTGTCAGCGTGCGCGTGCCCGCGCTTTTAGCTGCCACTGCCTGGATACACCCGTTTATTCAACAGACTATTCTAATCAATTCGGACAACAGCCACCAGTCAGGCAGGGTGTCATGCTGCATCATTACCCCGTCAACGCTGGTTTTTCGGCCTTTTTTGCCCTTTGACAGCTACGGATTATATTGTCATCGGTCAAGGCGCTATTGATGAAGATCAAGCCGGAAGGTCAGGGGCGGCCCGCATTCTGCGGTGCTAGAATCCAGCATCTTTCTGCCACAGATCGGTTCTGTACCATGTCTACGCCTGTCCGTTATCGCATTGTTCCGCTTGATCCGCACGCCCACCTGTTCGATATCGAGATGACCGTGGCCCGCCCCGCGGCCGCCGGCCAGGTACTGCGCCTGCCGGCGTGGATTCCGGGCAGCTACATGATTCGCGAATTTTCGCGCCACATCGTGCAGATCGAGGCCTTTGCCGGCAAAAAAGCGGTGGCCATCAGCAAATTGGACAAACACAGCTGGCAAGCGGCGCCGGTAAAGGGCGAGCTGACCATCCGCTACCAAGTGTACGCCTTCGACCTGTCAGTACGCGGCGCCTACCTCGACGCACAGCGCGGCTTCTACAACGGCACCAGCGTGTTTCTGGCCGCAGACGGTTTTGAAAACGACGCCTGCGAAGTCGACATCCAGCCGCCCGCCGGCAAGGCCTACGACCGCTGGCAGGTGGCCACCAGCCTGGCCGCTGTCGATACGCACAAGAAAACCGGCTTCGGCCGCTACCGTGCTGCCAACTACGACGAGCTGATCGACCACCCGGTGGAGCTGGGCGAGTTCGAACGCGTGCGCTTTACTGCCTGCGGCGTGCCGCACGAGTTCGTGGTATCCGGCCGCTACCGTGCCGACCTCAAACGCCTGGCCGCCGACACCCAGCGCATCTGCGAATGGCAGATCCGCTTCTTTGGCGAACCGGCCCCGTTCGACCGCTACGTCTTCATGCTGTTTGTCGGCGCCGACATCTACGGCGGCCTGGAGCACCGTGCCTCCACCGCGCTGGTGGCCAACCGCGACGACCTGCCGGCACCCGGCCTGGCAGATGGCGAGATCGGCGACGGCTACCTGCGCCTCTTGGGCCTGATCAGCCACGAGTACTTCCACAGCTGGAACGTGAAGCGCATGAAGCCGGCGGTGTTCACCCCGTACGACCTGAACCGCGAAGGCCACACCACGCTGCTGTGGGCGTTCGAGGGCATTACCTCCTACTACGACGACCTGGCTCTGGTGCGCAGCGGCCTGATCGACGACAAGCGCTACCTCGGCCTGCTGGCCAAGACCATCACCGGCGTGCTGCGCGGCAACGGCCGTACCAAGCAGACGCTGGCCGATTCCAGCTTCGACGCCTGGACCAAGTACTATCGTCAGGACGAAAACAGCCCCAACAGCATTGTCAGCTACTACACCAAAGGCTCGCTGGCCGCGCTGGCGCTGGACCTGCACATCCGCCACGAAACCGGCGGCGCCAAGAGCCTGGACACCGTGATGCTGGCGCTGTGGCAGAAGTGGCTGGCCGACGGCCAGGGCCTGGCCGAAGGCGAGTGGGAACAGGTAGCCGAGCAGGCCACCGGCCTCAAGCTGCGCAAGTTCTTCGATAAAGCCATCCGCAGCACGCAAGATCTGCCGCTGGCTGAACTGCTGGCCACCCAAGGTGTCAGCCTGCAGATGGTGCCGTCCGATAGCGCCGCCGACAGTGGCAGCGTGGTAGACAGCATCCAGCCGGCCCCGTCGCGGCCAACCTTGGGCGTGAAGGCCACTGCCGATGCGCAGGGCGTGCGCCTGGCCCAGGTACTGGATGGCGGCGCCGCGCAGGCCGCCGGCCTGTCCGCGGGTGACGTGATCGTCGCCATCGAGGGCCTGAAGGCGGTCGACCTTGATAAAGCGCTGGCGCGCCACAAGGTTGGCGACAGCGTGAAAATCCATGCTTTCCGCCGCGACGAACTGCTCAGCTTCAAGGTGAAGCTGAAGGGCACCGTGGCCGATACCTGCCGCCTCTGCCTGCCTGCAGGCGCGGGTGGCTGGATCAAATCATAACCAGGGACGCTTAGCGTTGATAACAACAAGCGGGCGGCCGTGGCCGACCCGCCTTGCAAGCCTACTTAGGATGCCCGTTCATGAGCCAACAACAACCGCAGGTCAAATACCGCAAAGATTACCTGCCGCCCGCCTACCTGGTGGACAAGGTCGACCTCACCTTCGACGTGGTAGACGACACACGTACCCGCGTTCACGCCCGCATGGTGATTCACCGTAACCCGGCTTCTACCGCGGCCAACGTGCTGGAACTGGACGGCAGCGCCACGCTGCTGTCGGTGGTGCTGGACGGTGACCAGCTGCAGCCCGGCGCCTACCAGCAGCATGCCGAAGGCCTCAGCATCATCAATGTGCCAGACAGCTTCATCCTGGACATCGAAACCGAGATCGACCCGGTAGCCAATACCAGCCTCAACGGCCTGTATGCGTCCAGCGGCAACCTGTACACCCAGTGCGAGCCGGAAGGCTTCCGCAAGATTACCTACTACCCGGACCGTCCGGACGTGATGGCCAAGTTCACTACCACCATCATCGCCGACAAGCAGAAGTACCCGGTGCTGCTGTCCAACGGCAACAAGGTGGGCGAAGGCCAGGCCGACAAGAAGCGCCACTGGGTGAAATGGGTGGACCCGTACCGCAAGCCGTCCTATCTGTTCGCGCTGGTCGCCGGCAAGCTGGTGGCCAAGAAAGACAGCTACACCACGGCCAGCGGCCGCCAGGTAGCGCTGGAAATCTGGACCGTAGCGGCAGACCAGGACAAGGTGGCGTTCGCCATGGGCGCGGTGAAGCGTTCGATGCAGTGGGACGAAACCCGCTTTGGCCTGGAGTACGACCTCGACATCTACATGATCGTGGCCGTGGGCGACTTCAATATGGGCGCCATGGAGAACAAGGGCCTCAACATCTTCAATACCTCGGCGGTACTGGCGCGCCAGGACACCGCCACCGACGCCGACTTCGAGCGCGTGGAAGCCATCATCGGCCACGAGTACTTCCATAACTGGACCGGCAACCGCGTTACCTGCCGCGACTGGTTCCAGCTCAGCCTGAAAGAAGGCCTCACCGTATTCCGCGATCAGGAGTTCAGCGCCGACCTGCACAGCCGCCCGGTGAAGCGCATCGAAGACGTGAAAAAGCTGCGCCAGTTGCAGTTCCCGGAAGATGCGGGCCCTACCGCGCACGCCATCCGCCCCGATAGCTACATCGAAATGAACAACTTCTACACCATGACGGTGTACGAAAAGGGTTCCGAAGTGGTGCGCATGTACCACACGCTGCTGGGCGAGGAAGGCTTCCAGAAGGGCATGAAGCTGTACTTCCAGCGCCACGACGGCCAGGCCGTTACCTGCGATGACTTCCGCGCCGCGATGGCCGACGCCAACGGCGTGGACCTGGAACAGTTCGCACTGTGGTATAGCCAGGCCGGTACCCCGCTGTTGCAGGTAAGCGGCGAATACGACGCGGTGGCGCGCAGCTACACGCTGCACGTCAAGCAAAGCTGCCCCGACACCCCGGGCCAGAGCGGCAAACAGCCGTACCACATCCCGCTGGCAGTGGGCCTGCTGGGCCGCGACGGCCAGGACCTGCCGCTGCAGCTGGCCGGCGAGGCCGAAGCCGGCGCCGGCACCCGCGTGTTGCACGTGCGTGCCGCCGAGCAAAGCTTCACCTTCGTCAATATTGGCGAGCTGCCGGTGCCGTCGCTGCTGCGCGGTTTCTCGGCGCCGGTGCGCCTGCAGTTCGACTGGCGCGACGACGAGCTGTCGTTCCTGATGGCCAACGACAGCGACGCCTTCGCGCGCTGGGAAGCCGGCCAGGCCTACGCCGAGCGTCTGCTGAAAGGCCTGCTGGCCGACCAGGCCGCCGGCCGTGCGTTGCAGCTGCCGGCCGGTTTTGTCGAGGCGCTGCGTGCGGTGCTGAAAGACCACGCCGCCGACCCGGCGTTCAAGGCGCTGATGCTGAGCCTGCCGTCCGAAGCCGACATCCTGGAAATGGTGGACGCGGCCGACCCCGGCCATATCCATAGCGTGCGCGAATTCGTGCTGAACGGCCTGGCGCAGGCGCTGCGCGGCGAATGGCACGAAGCCTACGACCTGAACCAGACCCGCAGTTACCAGCCGGCCGACGGCGGCCGCCGCAGCCTGAAGAACCTGGCGCTGGCGATGCTGACCCGCCTCAGCGACGCCTGGCCGCTGGAAGCCGCTGAAAAGCAGTGCCTGGAAGCGGACAACATGACCGACCAGATGGGCGCCATGCTGGCGCTGCGCGACCGTGACGTGGCCGAGCGCGAGAACTGCTACCTGTCGTTCGCCAGCCGCTGGCAGGGCGACGCGCTGGTGATGGACAAGTTCTTCAGCCTGGTGGCCAGCAGCCAGCTGCCCGGCGTGCTGGAGCACGTGAAGGCCGCCATGCAGCACCCGGCGTTCAACCTGAAAAACCCGAACAAGGCGCGTGCCTTGCTGGGCAGCTTCGGTCGCAACATGCTGCACTTCCACGCCGCGGATGGCTCCGGTTACGCCTTCCTGGCCGACCAGGTGCTGGCGCTGGACGCCATCAACCCGCAGGTGGCCAGCCGCATCGTGTCGCTGTTCAACCGTCGCCAGAAGCTGGAGCCGCAACGCCAGGCGCTGATGACGCGTGAGCTGCAGCGCATCCTGGCCAAGGAAGGTTTGTCGAAAGACGTGTACGAGATCGTATCGAAGAACCTGGCGGCATAAGCAGGTATACTGCCGTTTTGCCCCAAGCCGGTGCACGCACCGGCTTTTTCTTTGCCTGCCGCCATGTTCGCTTCTGCTTCGCCTGTTACCAGCGCTGCCATGCTGCTGGCCCTGTGGTTCTTCTGGGGGACCAACTGGGTCGTTACCAAGCTGGGGCTGGCCTACGCCAGCGCCTTCCAGCTGGGTTTGTTCCGTACTGTGTTTGCCATCGTCACGCTGGCGGTGATCCTGCAGCTGCGCGGCAAGGGCTTTCGCCCCACGCCGTGGCGGCCAACCTTCTGGCTGGGGCTAACCCAGACCGCCGGCTTTGTGGTGTTTACCAACCTGGCGCTGGTGGCCGGTGGCGCCGGCAAGGTGTCGGTACTGTGTTACACCATGCCGTTCTGGACGCTGCTGCTGGCACGGGTGTTCCTGCACGAACAACTGGCGCGCAGCCAGTGGCTGGGCGTGGCGATGGCGTTTGCCGGCTTGCTGGCCATTCTGGAACCGTGGGACCTGCACGGCAGCTGGCTGTCCGACCTGCTGGCCATCACCGGCGGTTTGGTGTGGGCCAGCTCGGCCATCATCGCCAAGCGCCTGCGCGCGCAGCACCAGGTGGACACGCTGGCGCTGACTTTCTGGCAGATGGTGTGGGGCACGCTGCCCTTGCTGGTGTTGTTGCCGGTGTTTCCGGGCGGCGAGCCGGTATGGGGTTGGCCGCTGCTGGGCGTGCTGCTGTTTTCCGGCGTGCTGGCCGGCGGCCTGGGCTGGCTGATGTGGATGATGCTGCTGTCGCGCCTGAGCGCCGGCATGGCCGGGCTGAGCATTCTGGCCATTCCCGTCGTGGCGGTGGGCATGGCGTGGCTGATTCTGGGCGAGTTGCCGTCGCCGTCGGAAGCGGCCGGCATGCTGCTGATCGGCAGCGCGCTGGTGCTGATCTCGTGGCAGGCGCTGAAACGGCGCTGAGCCGGTTTGCTTGCCGGCAAGGTTGGCCGCAACGGCTTGCGGCCAACCCTAGTCGCCCATCGCCTGCTGCAAGGGCAGGCGCTGGCTGTGCTTGATCGGCTCCAGCGCCACCGTGGACTTCACGCTGCGTACCAGCGGCAGCGTCATCAGCTTGTTCATCACGAAGCGCGATAGCGACGGCAGGTCGGCCACCACGATGCGCAGCCAGTAATCGGCCTCGCCGGCCACCGCGTAGCACTCCAGGATTTCCGGCAGGTTGGCGATGGCGGCGGCAAATTCGCGGATCGACGCCTCGCCGTGCCGCTCCAGGCTGACGCTGGCAAAGGCGGTGACCGACAGGTTCAGCAAGTCCGGGCGCAGGCTGATGTGGTAGCCCTGGATCACGCCGGCTTCTTCCAGCCGCTGGATGCGGCGCCCGATCTGCGACGCCGACAGCGCTACCTCCTGCGCCAGCTTCTGGTGGGTAGCGCGTGCGTCGCGCTGCAGCGCCTCCAGAATCTGGAAGTCAAAGCGGTCAAACTCCAGTTTGCGCATAATGTGCATTTCCGTCGATTTGGTGCGGCAAGTATGCGAAAAAAGCCGCTGGCAAGCAAATGATGCGGCCAACGCGCACGCTGCTGCTTCTACACTTGTGGTACTGGCACCTGCCGCACACACAAGAGAAAAAGGATGGAGATGAACACCTTTACCGTACCGGACATCACGGTGCGCAAGAACGCCGGCCTGAGCCACGGTGCCGACTTCACGCTGCCGCAGCCGCTGGACCGCTACAGCGACGACGACCACCGCACCTGGGCCACGCTGTACCAGCGCCAGTGCGCGCTGCTGCCGGGCCGCGTCTGTGACGAGTTTCTGCAAGGCCTGGAACTACTGACCATCGACGCCGACCGCGTGCCCGATTTCAACCGCCTGAATGAGAAGCTGGCCGCTGCCACTGGCTGGCAGATCGTGGCGGTGCCGGGCCTGATCCCCGACGACGTGTTTTTCGAGCACTTGGCCAACCGCCGTTTCCCGGTGACCTGGTGGCTGCGCGAACCGCACCAGCTGGATTACCTGCAAGAGCCGGACGTGTTCCACGACCTGTTCGGCCACGTGCCGCTGCTGGCCAACCCGGTGTTTGCCGATTACCTGCAGGCCTACGGCCGTGGCGGCATGAAGGCCAAGGGCCTGGGCTACCTGCCGCTGCTGGCGCGCCTGTACTGGTACACGGTGGAGTTCGGCCTGATCAACACGCCGCAAGGCATGCGCATTTACGGTGCCGGTATCGTGTCTAGCAAGACGGAGTCGGTGTACTGTCTGGATAGCGCCAGCCCCAACCGCGTGGGTTTCGATCTGCAGCGCATCATGCGTACCCGCTACCGCATCGATACCTTCCAGAAAACCTACTTCGTCATCGACAGCTTCCAGCAGCTGTTCGACGCCACCGCGCCGGATTTCACGCCGATCTACCCGCAAGTAGAAGCCGCCCCCGTGCTGGGCGCTGGCGATATCGATGCCGCCGACAAGGTCTATACCGTGGGTAACCGCGAAGGCTGGCTGGATACCGAAGACGTCTAGGCCTGTTGGCAACCGTCTGCGTTGGCCACCATGCAAAAGCCCCTGCCGCGTTCTGCCGACAGGGGCTTTTGCATGGTGGCCGGCGCTCAGCCAGGCTGATCGGCTTGCTGCAGCCAGCACAGCAGCTGGTGCCGGGCGGAGATGAAGTCCAGCTGTTCCAGTGCTTGCGCCAGCCGCAGGTTGGCCGCAGCGTCGTGGGCGGCCAACTGTTCGGCAATGCCGGCGTACACCCGTTTGGCACGGATGTTGCGCTCGCTCAGCAGCCGGTCCAGCTCTTGCAGCGCCGTTATCGGCAGGCTGCTGGCGCTGGGCACCGCCGCGCTGCCGTCGTCCAGCAGCGCCAGGCTGGCATTGGTTTCTTCCATGGCGCGCAGCAAGGCGGGCATCAGCAGGTCGGCGCCCTGACGGTCGTTGGCGGCCAGGCTGGCCTCGATGGCGGCGGCGGCTTTTTGCAGCTGGCTGATGTGCAAGGTGGCGGCAACCCCCTTCAGCGAGTGCGCCAGCCGCATCGCCTCGGCGTCGTTACCGGCGTCAAGCTCTGCCTGGATTTGCAAGGCGGCGTCGCTGTAATCCTGGCGCATGCGTAGTAGCAGCTTCAGCAGCAGGCTTTGCTTGCCACCCAGCTGTTGCAGGGCGGCGGGCAGATCAATGCCCGGCAGCTGCGGCAGCTCGATAGGGGGGACGGTTGCTTCCATGCGCTTGGCTCCTTGCCGACTGGCGGGTTGCACCCAGCGTAGCAGGGTGGCTACCAGCGTTTCCGGGATGATGGGTTTGCTCAGGTGATCGTTCATGCCGGCGTCCAGTGAACGCTGGCGCTCACTCTCCATGGCATGTGCCGTCATGGCGATGACAGGCAGGCTGGATGCGCTGTGCTGTTCGCGTATGCGTCGTGTCGCTTGCAAGCCATCCAGGCGTGGCATCTGGATATCCATCAACACCGCGTCAAAGCTAGGTTGTGGCCGGCAGGCCAGGGCAACGGCCTGTTCGCCATCCGACACCGTTTTGACACGTGCCCCAAGTGATTGCAACAGTTGGCATTCGTAGGCTTGCAGCAGTTCGTTATCTTCTGCCAGTAACAGATATAGCCCATGCAAGGGGGCATCGTGTAGCGAGATGGCCGGGTTACAGTCTGGTGGCGCTTTGGCCTCCACGGCGCTGCCCAATTGCAAACGGACACTGAAGCGGAAAGTAGAGCCCTCGCCTGGCACGCTATTGACACCGATCTGGCCACGCATCAGCCCTACCAGCTGTCGGCAGATTACCAAGCCCAGCCCCGAGCCCCCAAAACGGCGCGTGGTGGAGGTGTCAGCCTGACTGAACGATTGGAACAGCCGCTCTACCTGTTGCGGCGTCATGCCGATGCCGGTATCACTGACCGCGCAATGCAGCTCGTAATCATCTGCCGCTAGCAACTGGCCGTGAATGGCAATCCGTACCTGGCCGTACTCGGTGAATTTCAGGGCATTATTGGCCAGGTTCAGCAGAATCTGGCTCAGGCGCAACGGGTCGCCGCGCAGCCAGGGGGGAATATCTGGGCTGACATCGATGGTGAACAGCAGTTTTTTTTCGGCAGCCTGCATTTGCACGATATTGCGCAGGTTGGCGACCAGCTCCTGCAGCGAGAAGCTGACATTTTCCAGTACCAGCTTGCCGGCCTCGATCTTGGAAAAATCGAGAATGTCATTGATGACCCCTAGCAAGGTACGTGCTGCGGCTTCTACCTTCAGCAGATTGTCGCGCTGCTTGTCGGAGGCGGGTTCATCCAGCGCCAGCTGGTTATAGCCCAGTACCGCGGTCAGCGGAGTGCGGATTTCGTGGCTCATATTGGCGAGAAAGTCGCTTTTGGCGCGGGTAGCAGCCTCGGATGCCTCCTTGGCCTGGTGCAGGTCGTCTGTCTTCTCGCGCAATTGCAGCATCATGTCGCGGAAAGCGTGCAAGGAGCCGGCCATGGCGGCAATTTCATCATGGTGGCGGTCCTGCCATGGCGCCGGAGTATGGCCGTCCAGCATGTCTTGCATGGCATCGCCCAGTCGCCGCAGGCGGGCAGCGAGCAAGTAGTCCACATAGTAGAACGCAGCAAACGCCACCAGCAGAATGGCGATCAGCAAACCCAGCCATAACAGTAAGCTGCTCCACGCCAGTACCGCTTGCAGTTTGGCAGACAGGGCTGGCGGCAAGCTGACCAGCACGGCTTCCGCGTGCTGTAGTAAACACAGGGTAACACCAGCGATCAGCAGCACCGGCAGTAGCAGCGCCAGAATCATCAGCTGTAGCGGGCGCGCTATGCTGTGCCGGTGTTTGGACAACGGTTTAGTCTGGGCGGACAAGCGCGCTCCTGTAAGCTGACGGCATGAATTCTATAAAACTATAGCGTATCGGCAGGGCTGGCAAGTTGCGCGGTCAGGGCTTATGCGCCACATCAAACACGGTGTCGGCAGCAAGCCGAGATAGCCGGGCCACAATGTCGTCAAACACTGGCCGCTGCGCTGGCTGCGGCAGCTGGCATTCTGCGGCCAACTGCGTCAGCTCGCCTGTTTGTGGCAGAGCAGTGCTGGCCGCCAGCAGTTCGCCCAGCAGGTAGCCGAACGCACACACGTCCAGCGCCTGCAGCCAGCCGGCGTGCGGGCCATCGGGCGCGTAGCGGCTGGCGGCGCCAAAATCGCTGAGCAGCGGCGGCAAGCTGGCATGCACCAGCGTGTTATGCGCGTACAGGTCGCCATGCATGATGCCGCGCTGGTGCAAGTGCGCCATGGCACCCGCCATGCAGCCGGCAGTGGCCAGCAGTTGCGGCAGTGTTACGGCAAAGCCTGGCGCGTACACGTCGCGGCTACAGCTTTGCAGGCTGGGCGGGCTGGCCAGCGCCTGGTAGCCGTCTGCCAAGCGTGGCATAACCAGCCCGGCCAAGCCGTCCGGGTGCCCGCGCAAGCGGCCCAGCAACGGCATCAGGCCGGGGTGAGGGCCGGCGTGCAGTGCCGCGGCCAACTCGCAGGCCGGCAGGCCATCGCTGGTGACTTCGCCACGGAACACCTTTACCGCTACGTCGCGGCCATCCGCCAAGCGCGCCGCATGGATGATGCCGGACGCGCCCTGGCCCAGCACCGCGCCCAGCTGTAGCGATGCCCAGTCAATCTCGGTCAGCGGCGTGGCCGCCGTGGTGGCCGCTGCCGGCTCGCTGAACGGGTTGCCGGCGCACGCCAGCCACGCCAGTTTCGGCAGCGACAGCAGGCAGTCCGGCAGACGATCAAAGCGGTTGGCCGCAATGCGCAGCAGCGCCAGCTGCCGGCATTGCGCCAGGTTGGCCGGCAAGCTGTGCAGCTGGTTGCCGGCCAGCATCAGCTTTTCCAGCTGGTGACAGTTGCCCAGCGCATCGGGTAACTGCTGGATGCAGTTGTCGGTGAGGATCAGCCAGCGCAAGCCGGCGGGCAAGGCCGCGGCGGGAACGGTGTCGATACGGCAGGACTTGAACCCGATCATGCTCAGTCTGGGGCACTGCCCCAGCACCGCCGGCAGCGTGGTAAACGGGTTGCCGGAGCAGAAAATGGCACGCAGCTTCGTCAGCCGCGGCAGCGTATCCGGCAACGAGGTGAGTTGGTTATCACTCAGATCGAGAATCTCCAGGCTGTCGGCCAGCGTGAAGATCTCGTCCGGAAACTGTTGCAAGCCGCCGCGCAGGTTCAGCCGGGTAATGCCGTGCAGCGCACCGCTGCGCAGTTGTTCAAGCGTGTGGGGCATGATGGGGCAAACAGTAAAAAGCCCGCACGCGGCGGGCCTGGGTGTCAGGGTTGGCCGCAGGGCGGCCAAGCCGGGGGATTATTCCCACTCGATGGTTGCCGGCGGCTTGCCGGACACGTCGTACACCACGCGGTTGATGCCGCGTACTTCGTTGATGATGCGGTTGGACACTTTGCCCAGCAGGCTGTACGGCAGTTCGGCCCAGTGTGCGGTCATGAAGTCGCTGGTGATGACGGCGCGCAGTGCCACCACGTAGTCGTAGGTGCGGCCGTCGCCCATCACGCCTACCGATTTCACCGGCAGGAATACGGCGAAGGCCTGGCTGGTGAGGTCGTACCAGTTTTTGCCGGTTTTCTCGTCCACGGTGTTGCGCAGCTCTTCGATGAAGATGGCGTCGGCGCGGCGCAGCAGGTCGGCGTAGTCCATTTTCACTTCACCCAGGATGCGCACGCCCAGGCCCGGGCCCGGGAACGGGTGACGGTAAACCATATCGTGCGGCAGCCCCAGGGCGACGCCCAGCTGGCGTACTTCGTCCTTGAACAGGTCGCGCAGCGGCTCCAGCAGCTTCAGGTTCATGTCTTCCGGCAGGCCGCCCACGTTGTGGTGGCTCTTGATGGCGTGGGCTTTTTTGGTTTTGGCACCGGCGGACTCGATCACGTCCGGGTAGATGGTGCCCTGCGCCAGCCATTTGGCGTTGGTGAGTTTGCCGGATTCCTGCTGGAATACTTCAACGAACTCGGCGCCGATGATCTTGCGTTTTTTCTCGGGGTCGGTTTCGCCGGCCAGCTTGCCCATGAACTGGGCGGTGGCGTCGACGTGGATCACTTTCACGCCCAGGTTCTGCGCGAACATTTCCATTACCATCTTGCCTTCGTTCAGGCGCAGCAGGCCGTGGTCGACGAAGACGCAGGTCAGCTGGTCGCCGATGGCGCGGTGGATCAGCGCGGCAGCAACGGAGGAATCCACACCGCCGGACAGGCCGAGGATGACTTCTTCGTCACCGACCTGGTCGCGGATTTTCTGTACCGCTTCCTCGATGTAGTTGGGCATGGTCCAGCTAGGCTTGGCGCCGGCGATGTGCAGCACGAAGCGGTGCAGCATTTCGGTGCCGCGCTTGGTGTGGGTCACTTCCGGGTGGAACTGTACGGCGTAGAAGCCGCGGCTTTCGTCGGCCATGGCGGCGATCGGGCAGGACGGCGTTTCGGCGATGACGTTGAAGCCGGCCGGCAGCGCGGTGACTTTGTCGCCGTGGCTCATCCATACGTCCAGGAAGCCGTTGCCGGCGTCGTCGATGTGGTCTTGCAGGCCTTCCAGCAGTTTGGAGTGGTGGCGGGCCTGGATTTGCGCGTAGCCGAACTCGCGCTTGTCGCCGGCTTCCACTTTGCCGCCCAGGCTTTGCGCCATGAACTGCATGCCGTAGCAAATGCCCATCACCGGGATGCCCAGTTCAAACAGGGCCGGGTCGGCTTGGTAGTCGGACTCGTACACCGAGTTGGGGCCGCCGGACAGGATGATGGCTTTCGGAGCGAAGGCACGGATCTCGTCTATGGGCATGTCGAACGGGTGCAGTTCGCAGTAAACATGCGCTTCACGTACACGGCGCGCGATCAGCTGGGTGACCTGGGAGCCGAAATCGAGGATGAGGATTTTGTCCATGACTGTCCTTGAAGGTAAAAAACTGGCAGGTAGCCAGTAATGCTTGGAATACGTTTACTTTAGTCGCTGTCGGGCAGACGGCGCTGGCGGCGTTCGGGGATGCGTTCGCTGCGTGCGATCAGCATCAGCACGCCCAGCAGTACCATGCCCAGCGACAGCATGTGGCTGAGGCGCAGCTTGTCTTCGTCAAACAGGTACACCGCCACGCCGGCGTACATCAGCATTGGGGCGGTGACCAGCGTGGATTTGGTAAGGCCGTCTACCACCAGCAGCACCACGCCGCTGGCGGCCAGCATCAGCGCCAGCAGGGTGGTGGTGTCCGGCAGCAGGGCCGAGCTTTTCAGGAACCACAGCACGCCGAGGACGATGAGTACCAGGGGGAGGAAGGCGCTGGATTTCATGTGCTTAACCCTTGTTGCGCATCAGGCGCTGCTTCTCGCGCTGCCATTCGCGTTCTTTTTCGCTTTCACGCTTGTCGTGCTGTTTCTTGCCCTTGGCCAGGCCAATGTCGGCCTTGATGTTGCCTTTGCTGTAGTGCAGGTTCAGCGCCACCATGGTGTAACCGGCGCGCTCTACCTTGCCGATCAGGCGGTTGATCTGCTCTTGCTTCAGCAGCAGCTTGCGGTCGCGTACCGGGTCGGGCTTGACGTGGGTGGAGGCAGACTGCAGCGGCGTGATGTGGCAGCCGAACAGGTAGAAGGCGCCGTTGCGGTAGATGACGTAGCTTTCTTTCAGCTGCACGCGGCCGGCGCGGATGGACTTGACCTCCCAGCCTTCCAGCACCAGACCGGCTTCGAGCTGCTCTTCGATGAAGTAGTCGTGGAAGGCCTTGCGGTTGTCGATAATGCTCATGGCGGCGTGTAATCGGGGTGTGCAGGGAATCGCGCATTCTAGCAGATAAGCCGCCTGCGCCAAAGTGCCGGAAATTCAGCAGCTTGCCGTGGCGGCTTGCCCGCCCGCCTGCGCATTGATAACCTTGCCGCTTTCCATCGCTGCAGCAACCATGCAAACCGTCGAAAAAAACGTGCTGGTGGCGCATACGCCCGAGCAAATGTTCCGTCTGGTGGACGAAGTCGTCCACTATCCCCGTTTCCTGCCGTGGTGCGCCAAAGGCGAGGAACACTCGCGTGAGGGCGACACCCTGGTGGCCAGCCTGCACATCGATTACCTGAAGGTGAAGCAGCACTTCACCACCCGTAACGTCAACCAGCCGCCATCCACCATCGTGATGCAGCTGGTGGACGGGCCGTTCAAGTTTCTGGAGGGGCGCTGGCAGTTCCAGCCGCTGGGCGACGTTGGCTGCAAGGTGTCGTTCCGCCTGCAGTACGAGTTTTCCAGCAAGATCCTGGAAACGGTGATCGGCCCGGTGTTCGGCCATATTTCCGGCACGCTGGTGGACGCGTTCATCAAGGAAGCCGACCGGGTGTACGGCGATGACTGAGCGCATTACTGTGGAGGTGGCCTATGCGCTGCCGGCGCGGCAAAAGATCGTGCGCCTGGCCTTGCCTGCCGGCAGTACGGCGTTGCAGGCGGTAGAGGCGTCTGGCCTGGCGGCCGAGTTTGCCGACATCGACATGGCCAACCTGAAGCTGGGCATCTTCAGCAAGGCGGTGAAGCCGGAGACGCCGCTGCGCGAGGGCGACCGGGTAGAGATTTACCGCCCCTTGCTGGCCGACCCGAAGGCGGTGCGCCGGCAGCGGGCCGAAGCCGGCAAGGCGATGAAGAAGGGCGGCTAGCCAAGGTTGGCCGCACACCATGAAAAAACGGGGCAGACGCCCCGTTTTTGTTTGCTGCCACACGCTCAGTTTTCGGCCGACAGCGTGCGGTTCTTGCCGGCCAGCTTGGCCTGGTACATGGCGCGGTCGGCGCGTTCGATCACGTCGCAGTCGCGTTCGCCACGGTGCCACAGCGCCACGCCGGCACTGAAGGTGACCACCAGCTTGTCCTGGTTGGCCAGGAAAAAGTTCTTGGTGAGCTCGCGCTGCAGGCGCTGTACCAGCTCGACCGCCTCGTTCACCGGGGTGTCGGGCAGGATCACCACGAATTCTTCGCCACCGAAGCGGCCCACGATGTCCGAGGTACGCAGGCTGTGGTGCATCATGTCTACCAGGTACTTCAGCACATCGTCACCGGTGAGGTGGCCGTAGCGGTCGTTCAGCTGCTTGAAGTTGTCCACATCGATCAGCGCTACCGACAGCGGCTGGCCGCTGCGCTCGGCGCGGTGGATTTCGCGGTCGAAGTGTTCTTCCAGGCCGCGGCGGTTGAAGGCGCCGGTCAGCTGGTCTTCCTTCACCTTGGCGCTGGCGGCCTCCAGGGCTTTTTCCAGCTCGCTGATGCGGGTCTGTGCCGATTGCACGTCCTGGCGTGCGGCCACCAGTTCGCTGTGCGACTGCTTCAGGTTGCTTTGCATGCTGGCGGTGTCGGCCAGCAGGTCTTGCAGGATGCTGGTGAGTTCGCCGGCGTTCTGCGATTGCTTGATGCGCTCGCTGTGGCCGCTGATGCGCTGGTGGAAGTCACCGGTGTGGTCGGTCATCAGCGACAGCTTGTCGATGAAGGTGTCCAGCAAGGCGCGCAGCGAGCTGGTGGCTTCGTCCAGCGAGTGGCGCAGGCTGCCTTGCTTGTGGATCACTTCCTTCAGGCTGGATTCCAGCTGGTAGATGTGCTGGATCGAGATATTCGGTTGCGACAGGATCTGCTGCAGGCTGGCGATCTGGCCTACCAGGTAGCTGTCGGAGCGGTTCAGCTCGGCCACGTTTTGCAGCATCAGCTGCATCAGGCCGGACAGGCCGGACACCAAGCGTTTGTCGTCTTGCGATACCAGCTCCAGGCGGATCAGGAACGCACGCAGGGCCGGAAAGAAACCGGTGATGGCCTCGTCGCTGCGCACGGCTTGCAGTGCCTGCTGCACTTCGTCAAACAGCGGCATCATTTCCGGGTAGTGCACCAGGCGCGGTTCGATACCGAACTTCAGGGCGTACTGCAGCACCTCCTGCCACGCTTGCCACTGGCTGGCAGCAGGGTTGGCCGCCGCGATTGCCAGCAGCGGGTTGGCTGCAGCTTGCGGGGCAGGGGTGTCTTCGTCGATGCCGGCTACTTCAATGCCGGGCGCCGGCGCGGCACTGCCGGCTTGTAGCCAGTTGCGCGACAGGTTGGCCAGCTTTTCGTTGAGCTCGTCCGGGTTGTTGCCAAAGGTGGCCACCACGCGTTCCAGCGCCGACTGCTTGTAGCGCTGCCCCATATCGGGGGTGCGGGTTTCCCAGGCGCGGATCAGGTCCAGCACCAGCTGGCCCCAGTTCTGCGTAATTTCGCGGCTGCGCTGGTGCAGGATGGTGAGGTCCATCGCCAGTTGTGGCACCAGCTCCCACTTTTCGTCTTCAATTGCCTTGCGCAGTTTGGTCAGGGCAATCTTGTAGGCAGACTCGCTGGCCGGCAGGGTCTCGAATGCGCGCAGCAACAACTCGGCCAGTTTGTTCTTGCGGGCCTCGGACGGTACCTGGGCGATCTCGCAATACACACGCTCGAAGTTGTCCGGGGTGGGCAACAGCTTGCGCATGGTGAGCTGTTTGAGGGTTTCCCGTGCGGTATCGATGGGATTGTGTGTCGTCATAGACCAGACCCTGTAGCCTTTGTAGCCTGCCATTTATATCGTTATCGGTAGTGGCCGCCGGGGCGTCAATGCCTGCTATTGCTTGGCATTACCGTCATTGGCCGAATCTAGAAGCTGGAAAAATACCTCACCTTGGCGAATCATGCCAAGTTCGTTGCGGGCGCGCTCTTCTATTGCCGCCGTTCCTTGCTTCAGATCACGTACTTCGGCATCCAGGGCTGCGTTGCGGCGTACCAGTAACTGGTTGGCCGCACGCTGTTCCTCTACCTGTTTATCAAGCTGCCAGACCCTGAGCCAGCTGCCTTTGCCCAGCCACAGCGGCCACTGCAAGGCGGCAAGTAACACCAATAGCACCAGGGTCAGGCGTCGCATGATTACTTCTTCAGGTGATAGAAGGCGTTACCGCCCGGGTAGTAGGCAGCATCGCCCAGCTCTTCTTCGATACGCAGCAGCTGGTTGTACTTGGCCATGCGGTCGGAGCGCGACAGCGAGCCGGTCTTGATCTGCATGCAGTTGGTGGCTACGGCCAGGTCGGCGATGGTGCTGTCTTCGGTTTCGCCGGAACGGTGGCTCATCACGCTGGTGTAGCGCGAACGCTTGGCCAGATCTACCGCCTTCAGGGTTTCGGACAGGGTGCCGATCTGGTTCACTTTTACCAGCAGCGAGTTGGCCAGGCCGCCTTCGATGCCTTTGGCCAGGATGGACGGGTTGGTTACGAACAGGTCGTCGCCTACCAGCTGGATGCGGTCGCCCAGACGGTCGGTCAGCACTTTCCAGCCGGCCCAGTCGTGCTCGCTCATGCCATCTTCGATGGAGATGATCGGGTAGTTGTTGGCCAGGGTTTCCAGGTAGTCGGCAAACTGCTCGGAAGTCAGCGCCAGGCCTTCGGCGGTCAGGTGGTACTTGCCGTCTTTGTAGAACTCGCTGGAAGCGCAGTCCAGGGCCAGCATCACGTCCTGGCCGGCAACGTAACCGGCGGCGTCGATGGCTTCCAGAATCAGCTTGATGGCTTCTTCGTGGCTGGTCAGGTTCGGGGCGAAACCGCCTTCGTCACCGACGGTGGTGGCGTAGCCTTTGCCGTCGCACAGTTTCTTCAGTGCGTGGAAGATCTCGGCGCCACAGCGCAGGGCTTCGCGGAAGGTAGCCGCGCCCACCGGCACGATCATGAATTCCTGGATGTCCAGGGTGTTGTTGGCGTGTGCACCACCGTTGATGACGTTCATCATCGGTACCGGCAGCGCCATCGGGCCGGCGCCACCCAGGTAGCGGTACAGCGGCAGGCCGGCATCTTCGGCAGCGGCGCGGGCCACAGCCATCGATACGGCCAGCATGGCGTTGGCGCCCAGGCGGGCTTTGGTTTCGGTGCCGTCCAGCTCGATCAGGGTCTTGTCGATGAAGGCTTGGTCAGAGGCGTCCAGGCCGACGATGGCTTCGCAGATTTCGGTGTTGATGTTCTCAACCGCCTTCAGCACGCCCTTGCCCAGGTAGCGACCTTTGTCGCCGTCGCGCAGTTCCAGTGCTTCTTTCTCGCCGGTGGAGGCACCGGACGGTACGGCAGCACGGCCCATTACGCCGGATTCCAGCAGTACATCAGCTTCAACAGTCGGGTTACCGCGCGAGTCCAGGATTTCGCGGGCAATCACGTCGATGATCGCACTCATGAGTGTTTCCTTCAGGGTGTCAAGGTTAGTCAAACCGGGATACGGTGCGGCCAACCTTGGAGCAGGCTGGCCGTGGAGTCAACCTGTTACAGCGATTGTTCGGCGAAGGGCTGTCCCTTCACCAGGGCGTCGATCGCCTGCAGCGTCGCCAGCAGTTCTTTCATGCGACCCAGTGGCCAGGCGTTGGGGCCGTCGGACTTGGCGCAGGCCGGGTCCGGGTGGGTTTCCATAAAGAGGCCGGCCACGCCGGTAGCAATGGCGGCGCGGGCCAGTACCGGCACGAATTCGCGCTGGCCGCCGGAGCTGGTGCCCTGGCCGCCGGGCAGCTGTACCGAGTGGGTGGCGTCAAACACCACCGGGCAACCGGTTTCGCGCATGATGGCCAGGCTGCGCATGTCGGACACCAGGTTGTTGTAGCCGAACGACGCACCGCGTTCGCAGGCCATAAAGCTGTCCGGGTTCAGGCCGGCTTCCAGTGCGGCTTCGCGGGCTTTGTCGATCACGTGTTTCATGTCGCCCGGCGCCATGAACTGGCCCTTCTTGATGTTGACCGGCTTGCCGCACACGGCGACGGCGCGGATGAAGTCGGTCTGGCGCGCCAGGAAGGCCGGCGTTTGCAGCACGTCCACCACGGCGGCCACGTGCGGTACCTGTTCTTCGGTGTGCACGTCGGTCAGTACCGGTACGCCGATCTGGCTGCGTACCTTATCCAGAATGCGCAGGCCTTCTTCCATGCCGAAGCCGCGGAAGGATTTGCCGGACGAGCGGTTGGCTTTGTCGAAACTGGATTTGTAGATGAAGGGGATGCCCAGCGCACTGGTGATTTCTTTCAGCTGACCAGCGGTATCCAGGGCCAGCTGTTCGCTTTCGATCACGCAGGGGCCTGCAATCAGGAACAGCGGTTGGTTCAGGCCAACGTCAAAACCGGCGAGTTTCATGGGGTGTCCTTTCAAGGCGAGGTTGGCCGCAAGTCTTGCAGGAATCTGCACGAGCTGCGGCCAACCGTTAACAGGCGGAATCAGTCAGACGCTGATCAAGCCTTGGCTTTGTCCTGCTGGTGGGCCAGCGCTGCCTTCACGTAGGCAATGAACAGCGGGTGGCCATCACGCGGGGTGGAGGTGAATTCCGGGTGGAACTGGCAGGCAAAGAACCAGCGGTGATTGGCCAGCTCGATGGTTTCTACCAGTTTCTCGTGACCGGCGGACACGCCGCTGATGGTCAGGCCGGCATCCGACAGGCGCTGTACGTAGTGGTTGTTCACTTCGTAACGGTGACGGTGACGCTCGGTGATGACGGTGTTGCCGTACACGCGTGCCGCCAGCGAACCTTCGGTCAGGTCGCACTGCTGGCTGCCCAGGCGCATGGTGCCGCCCATATTGGAGTTTTCGTCACGCTTTTCGATCTTGCCGTCGTGGTTGACCCACTCGTCGATCAGCGCCACGACCGGGTAGTCGGTTTCCAGATCGAATTCGGTGGAGTTGGCACCCTGCATGCCGGCCACGTCACGAGCGTACTCGATCAGCGCGATCTGCATGCCCAGACAGATGCCGAGGTAAGGGATGTTGTTCTCGCGGGCAAACTTCACCGCCTTGATCTTGCCTTCCACGCCGCGCTTGCCGAAGCCGCCCGGTACCAGGATGGCGTCCATGTCTTTCAGCGACTGGGCGCCGTCGCGCTCGATCTCTTCGGAATCGACATAGATGATGTTCACGTTGGTGCGGGTGTGCACGCCGGCGTGTTTCAGCGCCTCGGACAGCGACTTGTACGATTCGGTCAGGTCGACGTACTTGCCCACCATGGCGATGTTCACGGTGTGATCCGGGTTCTCGATGGCGTCGATGATGCCGTTCCACACACTCAGGTCGGCCGCTGGCAGGTCCAGCTGCAGCTGCTCGGCGATGATGGCGTCGATACCCTGGGCGTGCAGCATGCCCGGTACCTTGTAGATGGAGTCGGCGTCGTAGCAGCCGATCACGGCGTTTTCTTCGACGTTGCAGAACAGCGCGATCTTGCGTTTTTCGTCTTCCGGCAGCTCGCGGTCCATGCGGCACAGCAGGATGTCCGGCTGGATGCCGATTTCGCGCATCTCTTTTACCGAGTGCTGCGTTGGCTTGGTCTTGATCTCGCCAGCAGTGGCGATGTACGGCACGTAGGACAGGTGCACGAACAGGGTGTTCTTGCGGCCCAGGTTGGAGCGCATCTGGCGGATGGCTTCCAGGAACGGCAGCGATTCGATATCGCCTACGGTACCGCCGATTTCCACGATGGCCACGTCAACGTCACCGGCGCCTTCGCGCACTTTCAGCTTGATCTCGTCGGTGATGTGCGGGATTACCTGCACGGTGCCACCCAGATAGTCGCCACGGCGCTCCTTGGTGATCACGGATTCGTAGATCTGGCCAGTGGTGAAGTTGTTGCTCTTCTTCATCTTGGCGTGGATGAAGCGCTCGTAATGACCGAGGTCGAGGTCAGTCTCGGCGCCGTCTTCGGTCACGAACACCTCACCGTGCTGGAACGGGCTCATGGTGCCCGGATCGACGTTGATGTACGGATCAAGCTTCAGCATGGTGACCTTGAGTCCGCGGGATTCGAGAATGGCGGCGATGGACGCGGCGGCGATGCCCTTGCCCAGGGAGGACACCACACCACCGGTTACGAAGATGTACTTGGTCATGGGATTACGGCTCTATGAGAATCCGGGATTTTAACCGAAACACACTTTTTTTTGAATGGGGCAAACGCGGCAAATCCGGCTTGCCATCATGGATAAAGTGTGAGTGTGCAGGCAATGCCTGTGGCTCAGTATAGAGAGTGATGCGTAACTTGCTGGCCCACGGCACATCGTCATGAGTAGGGAAGGGCAAGAGAGCGGTATGCGCGCTAAGCTGCTGTGGTACCAGTCTTTTTGCCTTGCGCCGGGTCCTGGGCGGCCTTGGTGCGTGCTTGCAGTTTTTTGCTGCGTGAATGGCGCAGCTGCGGTATGATGCACGCCTTCTTTGGTTGGGCTCTGACCACACATTACGTGGCCAG
This sequence comes from Vogesella sp., assembly GCF_046297735.1. NCBI lineage: Bacteria > Pseudomonadati > Pseudomonadota > Betaproteobacteria > Neisseriales > Chromobacteriaceae > Vogesella > Vogesella sp. Next base: position 103,117 of record NZ_JBKBHK010000006.1, on the reverse strand, counting down.
CCGGCTTGATGCCGCTGCTGGTGCTTGTCTTTGAGCCCTTTGATATGGTATAAGTCTTTCTTTTACCGGCTTTTGGGAGTGATTAACCATGGCGCGTGTTTGCAAAGTCACCGGCAAGCGTCCGATGACCGGGAACAATGTGTCCCACGCCAATAACAAAACTAAGCGTCGTTTTCTGCCGAACCTGCAGTACCGCAAGTTCTGGGTAGAGAGCGAAAACCGTTGGGTACGTCTGCGTATCTCCAACGCTGCTCTGCGTACTATTGACAAGGTAGGCATCGATGCAGTTCTGGCCGACCTGCGTGCTCGCGGCGAACTGTAATTAACTCGACCGAAGCTTAAGGATTAGCCATGCGCGACAAGATCAAACTGGAATCGACTGCAGGTACTGGTCATTTCTACACCACCACCAAAAACAAGCGCACCATGCCGGAAAAAATGGAGATCAAAAAATTTGATCCCGTTGCTCGCAAGCATGTTGTGTACAAAGAAACCAAGCTGAAATAAGCTGGTTTCCGGTGGCGCCCTTAGGGGCATGCCCGCAGACAAAACCCCCGCTCGTCGGGGGTTTGTTTTTTTGTGCGGCAGCCTGGTCGGTCGGTCGGTCCGTACAATGGCCTTTTCAGGGCAGGAGAATCAGGATGCGCATGAAACAGCTCGCGTTGCTGCTGGCAGCCACGCAGATGACGGGGTGTGCCGCGGTGTCGGTTGCCAGCGCGGCGGTATCGGTGGCGTCCACGGCCGTATCTGTGGGGGCGACGGTGGTGGGCACGGCGGTGGATGTGACTGCTGCCGGCGTGAAAGCGGCGGCCAATGCCGCCAGCAGCGAGCCCACACCACCTGCGTGTCCGGCCGGCATGGTGTGTACACCGGCGCCGTGACTACCTGAAGAAAAAGCCCGACTGGTGTCGGGCTTTTTGTTGCATCGTTTGACCAGTAAGGACTTATTGCCCGCGCATAAATAGTGCATCCAGATCACGCATGCCAAGGCGGCTCCAGGTGGGGCGCCCGTGGTTGCACTGCCCGGAGCGCTCGGTGGCTTCCATGTCGCGTAGCAGGGCGTTCATTTCCGGCAGCGTCAGCTGGCGGTTGGCGCGTACTGCGCCGTGGCAGGCCATGGTGGCCAGCAGCTCGTTGCGGCGTTCGGTCATCACCTGGGTCAGGCCGTGCTCGCGCACGTCTTTCAGCACCGCCCGCGCCAGCTCGACGGCATTACCTTCCTTCAGCCATACCGGCATGCCGCGTACGGCTACCTGCGTGGGTGACAGCACGGCCAGCTCGACACCCAGCTTTTTCATGGCGTCGCCGTATTCTTCTACGGTCGCCACTTCAAAACGGTCGGCGGCAAACGATACCGGGAGCAGCAAGGGCTGCATCGGGATGGCGTCGGCTTCCAGTGCGGTTTTCAGGCGCTCGTACACGATGCGTTCGTGCGCAGCGTGCATGTCTACCACGATCAGACCATCCTCGCACTGGCTGAGGATGTACACGCCGTGTAGTTGGGCCAGCGCAAAGCCCAGTGGCGGGATGCCGTCGCTGGCTTCCGGCAGCGCCGGGCTGGCGGCTTGGGTCGTGCTGGCGGCGGCCGGCGCTTGCGGCAGGGTGACGGCTGACGGCTGGCTGCGTTCTTGTTCGCGCAGGCCGGCAAACTGCTTGTCGTAGATGCCGATGGCTTCGCGCGCCACTTCCAGCGGCATGCGTTGCTGTTCGTAACGGAACGGCTGCGCTGATGGCATGCGGCCAACGCTGGCCGCGCTGCGCGGCGGGAACAGGCCTGCTTGTTGCGGTGCTGCTGTGCTGGCGGTGGGGGCGATGCCAGCTGGCGCTGCCTGGGGTGCGGCGGGCGCGAGCGGCGTGTCGCCGGCGGTCTGGCCGGGCAGCTGCACCGCCGGGCTGGCGCCGGCGGTGGTGGCGGCCAACGCGCGATGCACGCTGTGAAACAGGAACTGGTGCACCGCCTGGCTTTCGCGGAAGCGTACTTCGATCTTGGTGGGGTGTACGTTGACGTCTACCCCGGCCGGGTCCAGCGTGAAGAACAGCGCGTAGGCCGGGTGGCGTTCGTGGTGCAATACGTCGCGGTAGGCCTGGCGCAGCGCGTGCTGCGCGGTCTTGTCACGCACGAAGCGGCCGTTGACAAAGAAGTACTGCGCGTCGCGGTTGGCCTTGGAGTACGTGGGGCTGGCCACGAAGCCGGTCAGGCCCAGGCCGGCGGCCTGGGTGTCCAGCGGTAGCGCGGCCTCGACAAAGTCCTTGCCCAGCAGCGCGCCGACGCGCTCGGCCACACTTTGCTGCGGCAGGCGCCAGATCACCTTGCCATTGTGGCGCAGCGTGAACTCCACCTGCGGGTGTGCCAGCGCAATGCGCTCGAACGTTGCCGCGCAGTGGGCGTATTCGGTGTTGTCGCTCTTCAGGAATTTGCGCCGAGCCGGCGTGTTGAAGTACAGGTCGACCACTTCCACGCTGGTGCCGGCCGGGTGTGCCGCCGGCTCTACCGGGTGCAGGGTGCCATCGATGGCGATGATCTGGTGCGCGTGCTCGGCGTCGTGCGGGCGGCTGGTGAGCGTCAGGCGCGATACCGAGGCCACGCTGGCCAGGCCCTCGCCTCGAAAGCCCAGTGTTGCCACGCTTTCCAGGTCGTCCAGGCTGGCGATCTTGCTGGTGGCGTGACGATCCAGTGCCAGCGGCAGGTCGTCGGCGGCAATGCCGTTGCCGTTGTCGGTGACGCGGATCAGCTTGATACCGCCTTGCGCCAGGTCGATGGTGACCTTGCTGGCGCCGGCGTCCAGGCTGTTTTCCATCATTTCCTTCAGCGCCGACGCCGGGCGTTCTACCACTTCGCCGGCGGCGATCTGGTTGACAAGGTGATCGGACAGTTTCTGGATGCGTTTCATGCGCTGAAGCTCTGTGTTGGCAACGGATAAAGCAAAAACATTTTTTGCCATCAAGGGCACGGAAAGTTCTTCTGCTCAGCAAGAGCCACGAAAAGGCAGCTACGCCGTGTCGGGTGCAGCCAGCCGACGGTGCTCGTGTACTGCTTGCCGAGCTGTGATGGTTTCCGTGCTGTCCGTATATTGTCGTGGCTAAAAATCAGGCCTTCTTCGCGGCTTGGCGGTGACGGATAAGCTCGATGATGGCGGGGAGTATCGACACGATGATGATGCCGAAAATCAGGTATTCCAGGTTCTTGCGCACGAACGGCATATTGCCGAAGAAGAACCCGGCGTAGGTAAAACCGATCACCCACAGCAAGGCGCCGATGACATTGTAGTTGAGGAACTGACGGTAATTCATGTGCCCGATACCCGCGACAAAGGGTGCAAATGTGCGCACGATGGGCACGAAGCGGGCAAAGATGATGGTTTTGCCGCCGTGTTTTTCGTAGAAGGCGTGGGTCTTATCCAGATATGACTGCTTCAGCAAGCGAGGAAAGCGCACAAAAAGCTTCATCCCAACGTGGCGACCAATGGCGTAATTGACGCCGTCGCCCAGAATGGCCGCCACGATCAACAGCACTACCAGCAGATGGACGTTCATTTGCCCCATGGCGGCCAGGGCGCCGGCCACGAACAGCAGCGAGTCGCCAGGCAGGAACGGGGTGACCACCAGCCCGGTTTCGCAGAATACGATCATGAACAGGATGAAGTAGATCCACGGCCCGTAGTTGGCCACTAGCGTGGCCAGGTGGGTATCAATGTTCAGGATGAAGTCGATCAGGAAGGTAATCAGTTCCATGGTTTTGTTTTGCAGTGGCTGGCAGGGCAGGGCTGGAGGCAACCCGGCCTTGCAAGGCACCGTCGTACGCTTGTACAGGATAACAAACCCTGCCGGTGGCAGGGTTGGGGTAGATGCAGTCGCTGGCAAGGTTGGCCACGTGCGGCCAACCCTGGCAATGGGCGGGGCTTACACCACCGCTTCTTCTTTCGGTTTCACCACTTTCACCATGTGTTCACGCTTGGTCCCCAGTGCCAGTGCCAGCGGGCTGGCTACCAATACCGACGAGTAAATGCCGAACACAATGCCGATGGTCAGCGCCATGGCAAAGCCGTGCAGTGCCGGGCCGCCGAACAGTAGCATGGACAGCACCATGGTTTCGGTGGAGCCGTGAGTAATGAAGGTACGGCTCATGGTAGCGGTAATGGCGTTATCGATCACCTCGGCCGTGCTCTTGCCACGCATGGCCGGGCGGCGGAAGTTTTCGCGGATACGGTCAAACACGACTACCGATTCGTTTACCGAGTAACCCAGTACCGCCAGCACGCCGGCCAGTACGGTGAGGCTGAACTCCCACTGGAACAATGCAAAGCAGCCGAGGATGATCACCACATCGTGCATGTTGGCGATGATGGCCGACAGTGCCAGTCGCCACTCGAAGCGGATGGCCAGGTAGATCACGATGCCCACGCAGACCAACAGGATGGCGGTGAGGCCGCTGCTGACCAGCTCTTCGCCGACGCTAGGGCCGACAAACTCCACCTTGCGCAGCTGCACGCTGGCGTCACCGGCTTTCAGCAAGCCCATTACCTGTTCGGACAATTTAGCCGAACTGGTGCCGGCTTTGCTGGGCAGGCGGATCAACACATCACGGCTGGTACCCAGGCTTTGTACCTGAACCTCGCCCACCTTCAGTGTTTCCACGCGGTGGCGGATATCGGCCAGGTTGGCCGCTTGCTGGTACTGTACTTCCATTACCGTACCGCCGGTGAACTCCACCGACAGGTTCAGCCCTTTGGTGAACAGGAATACCACCGCCAGGATAAAGGTGACCAGCGAGATGCTGGTGGTGAGCTTGCCGTAGCTCATGAACGGGATGTCCCGTTTGATGCGGAAAAACTCCATCGTCAGATCCTTATTTGTTGTCCGGCTTCCATACCTGGCCGATGGAAATTGAGGTCAGGCGGCGGCGACGGCCGTACCACAGGTTCACCACGGCGCGCGATACCAGCACGGCAGAGAACATGGAGGTCAGAATGCCCAGGCAGTGCACCACGGCAAAGCCGCGTACCGGGCCGGAGCCGAAGATCAGCAAGGCCAGGCCGGCGATCAGGGTGGTGACGTTCGAGTCCAGAATGGTGGCCCAGGCGTGGCCGTAACCGGCCTGGATGGCCGACTGCGGCGGTACGCCGTTGCGCAGCTCTTCACGGATACGTTCGTTGATCAGCACGTTGGCGTCGATGGCCATACCCAGCGTCAGCGCAATGGCGGCAATGCCGGGCAGCGTTAGGGTGGCCTGCAGCATCGACAGCAGCGCCACCAGCATGAACAGGTTGGCCGCCAGCGAGATCACCGAGATCACGCCGAATACACCGTAGTAAATGGCCATGAACACCGCGATGGCGGCAAAGCCCCACAGCGTGGAGTGGAAGCCCTTCTCGATGTTTTCCTTACCCAGGCTCGGGCCGATGGTGCGTTCTTCGATGATGTTCATCGGTGCCGCCAGCGAGCCGGCGCGCAGCAGCAGGGCCACGTCGTTGGCTTCAGCCGGGTTCATGCTGCCGGAAATCTGCACGCGGCCACCGCCGATTTCACTGCGGATCACCGGTGCGGTCACCACTTCGCTGCGGTTTTTCTCCACCAGCACCATGGCCATGCGTTTGTTGATGTTCTCCGCAGTCAGCGCACGGAAGATTTCCGCACCCGTGCTGTCCAGGCCGATATCCACAGCCGCACCACCGTTCTGGTCAAAGCCAGGCTGGGCGGAGTTGATGTTATCGCCAGTCAGCTCCACGTCTTTCTTCAGCAAGATCTTACCGGTGCCGCGCGAGGTTACTTCGTCCAGCAGCTCGTAGCCGGCCGGGGTATTGCCTGCCAGCGCCTCGGCTACTTTGGCCGGGTCGTCCTCCACCATGCGCACCTGCAAGGTAGCGGTACGGCCCAGAATGTCCTTGGCTTTGGCGGTATCCTGCACGCCCGGCAGCTGTACCACGATGCGGCTAGGGCCGGCTTGCTGGATCACCGGTTCTGCCACGCCCAGCTCGTTGACGCGGTTATGCAGGGTGGTGATGTTCTGCTTCACGGCATCACTCTGGATGCGGGTGATTTCTTCTGGCTTCAGCTTCAGCGTCAGGCGGAAGTTGGTGGCATCGCTATCGAAGCTGACCGAGGGCAGGGTGCGCGCCAGCTTGTCGGCCGCGGCCTTCAGTGTTTCGGCGTCGCGCAGTTGTACTTCCAGCGTGGTGTCGCCCTGGCGCTTGATGGCGCCGTAGCGGATCTTGGCGGCTTTCAGCTCGCGGCGCACGTCGCCAGCGTAGCGTTCCATGGTTTTATCCACGGCGGCCTGCATGTCTACTTCCAGCAGGAAGTGCACGCCGCCGCGTAAGTCCAGGCCCAGGAACATCGGGTTGGCGTGCAGGCGGGTCAGCCATTCCGGCGATGCTGGCAGCAGGTTCAGGGCGATGATGTAGGTGTCACCCAGTGCTTGCTGGATGGCATCGCGCGCCTTGATTTGGGTGTCCGGGTCCTTGAAGCGTACTTTCAGGCTGTTGCCGTCCAGGAAAATGCCTTGCGGGGCGATGCCTTGCTGCTTCAGGGTGGTTTCGATGCGGGCCATCAGCGCGGTATCCACCGGGGTGGATTGGCGTGTGCTGGAAATCTGGACCGCCGGGGTTTCGCCAAAGAAATTGGGCAGGGTGTAGATTGTGGCGGTGACGAGCACCAGCGCAATCAGTAGGTATTTCCAGATCGGGAAGCGGTTCATGGAAAGCTTGACAGGAAAAGGGCCGCCAAGGCGGCCCGGGGGGTTACAGGGACTTGATGGTGCCTTTTTCCAGCTTGGCAGCCACAGCGCCACGCTGAACGCTGATTTCCACGCCGTTGGCGATTTCCACGCTCAGGTACTGTTCGCCGCACTTGGTCACGCGGCCGATGATGCCACCTTGGGTCACGACTTCGTCACCCTTCACGATTTCGGACAGCATCTTCTGGTGTTCTTTCATTTTCTTCTGTTGCGGGCGAACCAGCAGGAACCAGAACAGGATGAAAATGACGATCATCGGCAGGAACTGCATCAGTTCTGCAGCGCCGGTATTGGCAAAAGCCGGGGGGATAAACATTCGGGTCTCCCTTTTTTGGTGTTTGGGTTTGTGAGTGATGAAAGCGTCAAGTGGGGCATTGTAGCCAGCACGTGCCCACTTTCCAACCGTGCCAAAGGTTGGCCGCAGTGCGATGGGACTGCGGCCAGCCCGCTCAGTTCACGCCGCGTGCACGCCGCTCGTGGAAGCTGGCCTGCCAGTCGGGGAAGCGGTCGGCGTCGATGGCGTCGCGCATCTCCTGCATCAGCACCTGGTAATAGTGCAGGTTGTGGATGGTGTTCAGGCGCGCACCCAGGATTTCGCCGGTGCGGTGCAAATGGTGCAAGTAGGCTCGGCTGAAGTGGCGGCAAGTGTAGCAGTCGCATTGCTCGTCCAGCGGCTTCTTGTCGTCCTTGTAGCGCGCATTCTTGATCTTGACGTCGCCCCACTGGGTGAAGATCCAGCCGTTGCGGGCGTTGCGGGTCGGCATCACGCAGTCGAACATGTCGATGCCGTTAGCCACGCCGTGTACCAGATCTTCCGGCGTGCCCACGCCCATCAGGTAGTGCGGTTTCTCGGCCGGCAGCATGTCTTTCAGCTCGGTCAGCATGCGGTACATCTCGGGCTTGGGTTCGCCCACCGACAGCCCGCCGACGGCAATGCCGTCAAAACCGATGTCCATCAGGCCGTCCAGCGACTCCTGGCGCAGGTCGCGGTACAGGTTGCCCTGCACAATGCCGAACAGGGCGTTGGGGTTTTTCAGGTCGTCGAAGGCGCGGCGCGAACGCTCGGCCCAGCGCAAGCTCATGCGCATCGACTTGGCGGCGGTGGCGTGGTCAACCTGGCCCGGCGTGCATTCGTCGAAGATCATCACGATGTCCGAGTTCAGTACCTTCTGGATTTCCATCGACTTTTCCGGAGACAGGAACAGCTTGTCGCCGTTGACCGGGCTCTGGAAGGTAACGCCTTCCTCGGAAATCTTGTTCATGGCGCCCAGGCTGAATACCTGGAAGCCGCCGGAGTCGGTGAGGATGGGTTTGTCCCAGCCGATGAAATCGTGCAGGCCGCCAAACTGCTCGATGATCTCCAGGCCCGGGCGCAGCCACAGGTGGAAAGTGTTGCCCAGAATGATCTGGGCCTTGATGTCGTGCAGCTCGTGTGGGCTCATCGCCTTCACCGAGCCATAGGTGCCTACCGGCTGGAAGACCGGGGTCTCCACTGTGCCGTGGTTCAGTTCCAGTGTGCCCCGGCGCGCGCCGCCCGAGGTTTTGTGCAGGGTAAACTTCAGCATGTGCTTGATATTGTTCGTCGGATTCCGAAAATCAGCCTGCCAGTATACACCCCGCTGCCGCCGATTGCCTGCTGTTTGCTTGCCAGCGCGGCGCTAAAGCGCTAATATCGGCTCTCCTGACAACAGGCACGTAGCTCAGTTGGTTAGAGCACCACCTTGACATGGTGGGGGTCGTTGGTTCGAATCCGATCGTGCCTACCAGTATTCAGCAGGGAGTAAACCCATGTTCAAGCGAACTACCACCACCCGTACCTCGCGTTGATACCGAGCCTACGGGTACCCTGTTCCGAAGCGGAAGGGTTACTCCTTGCAAACAGAAAAGTGCGGCTCGAGCCGCACTTTTTTTTTGGTCTGATTTTTTGACGTCCGTCCACCTCATTGCTTAGAAAGCTGGAGTTGCTATGCCTGACATTCGCCTGCCCGACGGTTCCATCCGTTCCTTCGACAAGCCGGTAACGGTGCACGAAGTGGCTGCGTCCATCGGCACCGGTCTTGCGCGTGCAGCGCTGGCTGGCCGTGTGGACGGCCAACTGGTCGATACCTCCTACCAGATTGCGGCCAACGCCGACCTCGCCATCATCACCGACAAAGACGCTGACGGCCTGTCCATCATCCGTCACTCCACCGCCCACTTGCTGGCTTACGCGGTGAAAGAGCTGTTCCCGGAAGCCCAGGTCACCATCGGCCCGGAAATCGAAAACGGTTTCTACTACGACTTCGCCTACAAGCGCCCGTTTACGCCGGAAGACCTGGTCGCCATCGAGAAAAAGATGGCCGAGCTGGCCAAGAAGGATATTCCGGTCGAGCGTTACGAGCTGTCGCGTGACGAGGCAGTGGCCTACTTCAAGGGCATCGGCGAGGCGTACAAGGCGGAAATCATCGAGTCGATCCCGGCCGATCAGGTGCTGAGCCTGTACCGTGAAGGCGACTTCACCGACCTGTGCCGCGGCCCGCACGTGCCGTCCACCGGCAAGCTGAAAGTGTTCAAGCTGATGAAAGTGGCCGGTGCTTACTGGCGTGGCGACAGCAACAACGAGATGCTGCAGCGTATCTATGGTACTGCCTGGACCAAGAAAGAAGATCTGGAACAGTACCTGCACATGCTGGAAGAGGCCGAGAAGCGCGATCACCGCAAGCTGGGCAAGCAGCTGGACCTGTTCCACCTGCAAGACGAAGCGCCGGGCATGGTGTTCTGGCACCCGAAAGGCTGGGCGCTGTGGCAGAGCATCGAGCAATACATGCGCAAGACCTTGGCCGCCGCCGGTTACCAGGAAATCCGTACCCCGATGGTGATGGACCGCATCATGTGGGAAAAGTCCGGCCACTGGGAAAACTACCGTGAAGGCATGTTCACTACCGAGTCGGAAAAGCGCGACTACGCAGTGAAACCGATGAACTGCCCGGGCCACGTGCAAGTATTCAACAGCGGCCTGCGTTCCTACCGCGACCTGCCGATGCGCCTGGCCGAGTTCGGTGCCTGTCACCGTAACGAGCCGTCCGGCGCGCTGCACGGCATCATGCGCGTGCGCGGCTTTGTACAAGACGATGCTCACATTTTCTGTACCGAAGACCAGATCATCGCCGAAGCCAAGGCCTTCAACGAGCTGACCATGGCGGTGTACAAGCGCTTCGGTTTCGACAATGTGTCGGTCAAACTCTCGCTGCGCCCGGAAAAATACGCCGGTACGCTGGAAACCTGGAACCGTGCTGAAGAAGGCTTGCGCGAAGCGCTGCGTGCCTGCGGCATCGAGTGGGAAGAACTGCCGGGCGAGGGCGCGTTCTATGGCCCGAAGATCGAGTACCACATCAAGGACGCGCTGGGCCGCTCCTGGCAGTGTGGTACCCTGCAGCTGGATTACGTGCTGCCGGAGCGTCTGGACGCCGAGTACGTGGCCGACGACAACAGCCGCAAGCGCCCGGTAATGCTGCACCGCGCGGTGCTGGGCTCGCTGGAGCGCTTTATCGGCATCCTGATCGAGAACCACGCCGGGGCCTTCCCGTTGTGGCTGGCGCCAGTGCAGATGGTGGTGATGAACATCACCAGCTCGCAGGCAGAATATGCCGACAGTGTGGCCAAGAAGTTGCGCGAACACGGCTACCGCGTTGATCTTGACTTGAGAAACGAAAAGATCGGCTATAAAATCCGCGAGCACAGCCTGCAGAAGCTTCCGTACCAGATCGTCATTGGCGACAAAGAGATGGAAGGCGGGCTGGTTGCCGTGCGCGCCCGGGGTGAAGACCTGGGGCAAATGCCGCTCGACGCGTTCATCCAGCACCTGGATGCCGCGCTGGCGCAGGCTTAATGCACGGATACGATGAATTTCTTTAGGAGTAATTGCTATAGCTCAGGAACGTGAACCACGGATCAACGGTGAAATCACCGGCCGTGAAATCCGCTTGGTCGGTGAAGAAGGCGAACAACTTGGTATCGTGACCGTGCGTGAAGCACTGGCCATGGCCGAAGAGCGCGAAGTTGATCTGGTGGAAATTTCCCCGACAGCCCAGCCGCCTGTGTGCAAACTGATGGACTACGGCAAGTTCAAGTACCAACAGTCCAAGAAAAAGCACGAAGCCAAGCTGAAGCAGAAACAGATCCAGGTAAAGGAAATCAAATTCCGTCCTGGTACCGACGATGGCGACTACAACGTCAAGCTGCGTAACCTGATCCGCTTCCTGACTGAAGGCGACAAGGCCAAGATCACGCTGCGTTTCCGCGGTCGTGAAATGGCGCACCAGGATATCGGTCTGGCGCTGCTCAAGCGCGTCGAGGCCGATCTGGCAGAAGTAGGGACTGTCGAGCAGTTCCCGAAACTGGAAGGTCGCCAGATGGTGATGATGATTGCCCCGAAAAAGAAATAATCGGTTATAATCATCGACTTCGACACGGCAGGTTCGCCTGCCGTGTTGATTTTGTAGGCCGGCAACGGCTTGCAACAAAAGCGTGACGCAGTGGTTTCAAGTGCCTGTTGGCCACCCTGTGTCTAATCTAACGAAATTCAGCAGGAGATTTCCATGCCGAAGATGAAAACCAAATCGAGCGCGAAAAAGCGTCTCAAAGTGCTGGGCAATGGCGGCGTTAAGCGCTCCATGGCTTTCAAACGTCACATCCTGACCAAGAAAACCACCAAGAGCAAACGTCAACTGCGTGGTACCACCATGGTTCACGCTACCAACATGGCCTCTGTTCGCGCCATGATGCCTTACGCTTAAGGAGACCTGAAGAATGCCACGCGTAAAACGCGGTGTAACCGCACGTGCTCGTCACAAGAAAATCCTCGCCCTGGCGAAAGGCTACCGCGGCCGTCGCAAGAACGTCTACCGCATCGCCAAACAGGCGGTGATGAAAGCCGGTCAGTACGCCTACCGCGACCGTCGTCAGAAGAAGCGTCAGTTCCGTCAACTGTGGATTGCTCGTATCAACGCTGCAGCTCGTGAAAACGGCCTGCCGTACAGCAAATTCATGAACGGCCTGAAGAAAGCGCTGATCGAAATCGACCGTAAGGTACTGGCTGACCTGGCCGTATTCGACAAGCCGGCATTTGCGCTGATCGTTGAGAAAGCGAAAGCCGCCCTCGCTTAATCGCAGGACACTAAAAAGGGAGGCTTATGCCTCCCTTTTTTTTCGATTTGGCCCACGAGAGCATTCACCCGAGCGACCGCGTTCTGGTGAGTTTTCTTCCGCATACTGGTGCGACCCATGAGCAATGTTGACGTGATTCTCAAGGAAGGCCTGGCAGCCCTCGATACGGTTGCCGACCTCGTTGAACTGGAACAGGTCAAGGCCCGCTACCTTGGTAAGAGTGGCGCGCTGACCGAGCTTCTGAAACAGCTGGGCAAACTGTCGCCCGACGAGCGCAAGAGCGCCGGTGCTACCATCAACGCCGCCAAGCAGGCGTTCGAGACCCGTCACAACGAAGTGCGCGACGCCTTCAATGCCGCCAAGTTGGCCGCACAGCTGGCCGCCGAGTCGCTGGATGTCACCCTGCCGGGCCGTGGCAGCAAGCCCGCCGGCCTGCACCCGGTGACCCTGACGCTGGAACGCATTACCGGCCTGTTCGCCAGCATGGGCTTTGAAGTGGCCGACGGCCCGGAAATCGAAACCGATTTCCACAACTTCCAGGCGCTGAACATCCCGGAAAACCACCCCGCCCGCGCCATGCAGGACACCTTCTACGTGGAAGGCGGCGACGTGCTGCGTACCCATACCAGCCCGATCCAGGTGCGTTACATGCTGGACAACAAGCCGCCGATCAAGATCGTGGCGCCGGGCCGCGTGTACCGTGTGGATTCCGACGCGACCCACTCGCCGATGTTCCATCAGATGGAAGGCCTCTGGATCGACGAAAACGTCAGCTTTGCCGACCTCAAGGCCACGCTGACCGACTTCCTGCGCCGCTTCTTCGAGCGTGACGACCTGCAAGTGCGCTTCCGTCCGTCGTTCTTCCCGTTCACCGAAACCTCGGCCGAAATCGACGTGCTGGACGACCGTGGCCGCTGGCTGGAAGTAGGCGGTAGCGGCATGGTGCACCCGAACGTGCTGCGCAACGTTGGCATCGACCCGGAAAAATACATCGGCTTCGCCTTCGGTATCGGTCTGGACCGCTTCGCCATGCTGCGTTACGGCGTCAACGACCTGCGCCTGTTCTTCGAGAACGATCTGACCTTCCTGAAACAATTCAACTGATCGCGACGGAGACTCATCATGCAATTTTCCGAACAATGGCTGCGCAGCCGCGTTAACCCGTCGCTGAGCACAGACGAGCTGTCCTACCTGCTGACCATGGCAGGCCTGGAAGTGGAAGAAGTGACCCCGGCCGCCCCCGTTTTCAGTGGCGTGGTGATCGCCGAGGTGAAAGAGTGCGTCAAGCACGAAAACGCCGACCGCCTGCGCGTCACCAAAGTGGACGTTGGCAATGGCGAGCTGGTGCAGATCGTGTGCGGTGCGCCCAACGTGGCGGTAGGCGTCAAGGTGCCGTGCGCGCTGCCGGGCGCCATCCTGCCGGGCGACTTCAAGATCAAGCCGACCAAGATGCGTGGCGTCGAATCCGGCGGCATGCTGTGTTCCGGCAAAGAGCTGGGTGTGCCGGAAGACGTCGACGGCCTGATGCTGCTGCCGGCTGACGCGCCGGTGGGCCAGAATATCCGCGACTACCTGGGCCTGGACGACAGCCTGTTCACGCTGAAGATTACCCCGAACCGCGCCGACTGCCTGTCGATCCGCGGTATTGCCCGCGAAGTGGCCGCGCTGACCGGTAGCCAGCTGGCCGCCTGGGACATCGCCGCCGTGGCGCCACAAACCGACAGCAAACTGGCTGTCACCATCGCCGATAACGCACCGTGCGGCCGTTACGTTGGCCGCGTAGTGAAGAACGTCAACGCCGCCGCTGCCACCCCGGACTGGATGAAGCACCGTCTGGAACGCGCCGGCCTGCGCTCCATTTCCGCCATCGTCGACATCACCAACTACATCCTGCTGGAGCAGGGCCAGCCGATGCACGCCTTTGATCTGAGCAAGATCAACGGTGGCATTACCGTGCGCATGGCCGCCGACGGCGAGAAGCTGGTGTGCCTGAACGAAAAAGAAGTGGCGCTGACGCCGGACCTGATGGTGATCGCCGACGACCAGCAGCCTCTGGCCATCGCCGGCATCATGGGTGGCCTGGACAGTGGCGTGACCACCGCCAGCCGCGACATCTTCCTGGAAAGCGCCTTCTTCCAGCCTGAAGCCATCGCCGGCAAAGCCCGTGCCCTGGGCTTCGGCTCTGATTCCAGCTACCGCTACGAGCGCGGCGTGGATTTTGCCCTGCAGACCGAGGCCATCGAGCGCGCTACCGCGCTGGTGCTGGACATCTGCGGCGGCGAAGCCGGCCCGCTGACCGAAACCGTCGGCCAGCTGCCGCAACGCGGCAGCGTGACGGTGCGTACCGCCCGCGTGGCCAAGGTGCTGGGCGTAGCGCTGGGCGCCGAGCAGATTGCGGCCATCTTTACCCGTCTGGGCCTGGCCTTCGAGCAAAACGACGCCGGCTTCGTGGTGAGCGCACCGAGCTTCCGCTTCGACATCGCCATCGAAGAAGATCTGATCGAGGAAATCGCCCGCGTTTACGGCTACGACAACATCCCGGCCGAGGCACCGTTGGCCGCACAGACCATGCTGCCGCAGCCGGAAGGCCTGCGCGTGCGCAGCGACGTGCGCCGCCTGCTGGCCGGCCGCGATTTCCAGGAAATCGTCAGCTACGCCTTTGTGGAAGAAAAGTGGGAGCGTGATTTCGCCGGCAACGCCGACGCCATCCGCCTGCTGAACCCGATTGCCAGCCAGATGAGCGTGATGCGTTCTACGCTGATCGGCGGTCTGGTCGATACCCTGGCGGCCAACCTGAACCGCAAGCACAGCCGCGTGCGCGTGTTCGAAATCGCCCGTGTGTTCCGCAAGCAAGCCGACGGCAGCGTGCAGCAGCCGGAAGTGATTGCCGGCCTGGCGCACGGTAGCCGTGTTGACGAGCAGTGGGGCAGTAAAGCGGAACGCGTCGACTTCTACGACATCAAAGCCGACGTCGAGGCGCTGCTGGCGCCGCGCGTGGCGGCCTTCCGCAAAGCCGCGCATCCGGCCTTCCACCCTGGCCGATGTGCCGAGGTGCTGCTGGATGGCCAGGTGGTGGGTGTGCTGGGCGAGTTGCACCCGCAGTGGGTACAGGCTTACGGCCTGGCCAACGCACCGGTGCTGTTCGAGCTGGCAGTTGAGGCGGTAGAGCAGGTTGGCCGCGTGCAGTTGGCCGCGGTCAGCAAGTTCCAGCCGGTACGCCGCGACCTGGCGCTGGTGGTGGACGAGGCCGTCGAAGCCGCCTCGGTACAGGCTGCGATGCAGGCTGCTGCCAGCGAAGTGGTGCGCGAGCTGGCGCTGTTCGACGTTTACCGTGGCAAGGGTGTGGACGAGGGCAAGAAGAGCCTGGCGTTCCGCATCATCCTGCAAGCCGCCGACCGGACCCTGGTGGACGAGGAAGTGGAGCAGGCGGTGGCCGCCATGCTGGCTGCTGCCCAAGGCGCCGGTGCCGTGCTGCGCGCCTGATCATCAACCCCTTCGGCCACCCGCAAGGGCGGGTGGCCCCTGTAATATGATGTTGTAGTGAGGAATTGTCATGACGTTGACCAAAGCCGAACTGGCTGACCTGCTGTTTGATAAGGTGGGCCTGAACAAACGCGAAGCCAAGGACATGGTGGAATCTTTCTTCGAAGAGATCCGCGCCACCCTGGAAACCGGCACCAGCGTGAAACTGTCCGGTTTCGGTAACTTCCAGCTGCGCGACAAGCCGCAGCGCCCGGGCCGTAACCCCAAAACCGGCGAAGAGATTCCCATCACCGCCCGACGCGTGGTAACTTTCCATGCAAGTCAGAAACTCAAGGGAATGGTTGAACAACATCATGCCGACAAACAAGGCTGAGCTGCCGGCAATTCCGGCCAAGCGTTACTTCACCATCGGTGAAGTCAGCGAGCTGACGGGCGTCAAGCAGCACGTGCTGCGCTACTGGGAGCAGGAATTCTCCGAGCTGCGCAATGTGAAGCGTCGCGGTAACCGCCGCTACTACCAGCACGGCGAAGTGCTGCTGGTGCGTCGCATCCGCGACCTGCTGTACGACGACGGTTTCACGCTGCAAGGTGCACGCCAGCGCTTGCAGGGTGCCAGTGGCGAGCAGGCGCCGATGACGGCGCAGCAGGTCCGCGCCGAGCTGCAATCGATTATCGATTGGCTCGATATTTCGCTTGGCAAAGAGTGAGAATGGCCCTATAATTTTCACCTCTTTAGTCGGGGCGTAGCGCAGCCTGGTAGCGCACCTGCATGGGGTGCAGGGGGTCGGAAGTTCGAATCTTCTCGCCCCGACCAAAGACACCAATTCACAAAAAAGCCATCCGTTCGCGGGTGGCTTTTTTGCTTTTCAGCCCAGGTTCAGCCAGGCGGGCAGGCTTTGCCGGTAAGCGGCCATTTCCTGGTGCAGCCAGTCGCGAAAGTCGGCCTGCTTGCGGCTAAGCTGCGGATGCTGCGGCCAGACCAGCCAGAGCGACGACGGGTGTGGCACGCTCAGCGGGCTGAGCTGGCGCAGGCGGCCATCCGCCAGGTAGCGTGCCACCAGGCTGTAGCGCATCAGCGCCGCACCTTCGCCTTGCAGCACGGCAGCCAGCAGCAGGTTGCTGTCGTTAATCCACAGCGAGCCGGCGGGCGGCTCGGCCACCTGCGCCAGCTGGCACCAGCCATGCCATGATTCCACCGTGTGCACGATGGGGCTGGCTACGATCTGCGCCGGGCTCTGCGGCAGCCGCCCACCCAGAAAGTGGGGCGCAGCCACCACCACCAGCTGTTCCTGCAGCAATTCTTCCTGCTGCAGCCCTTGCCAGCCGCCACGCCCCATGCGAATGCCCATATCGATCTGGCCGTAGGCCAGCGGCTGGATATCCAGGCTGGCGTGCAGGGTGACGCGGTAATGCGGAAAGCGTTGCCGGAACGCGGGCAGCCGTGGCAGCAACCATTGCTGCGCAAAGGACGGCAGCACCGCCAGTACCAGCGACTGCTGTGGCGCCAGCGGTTGTTGCAGCTGGCGGGTAGCGTCGGCCAGCTCGGCCAGCGTCACCCGCACTTTCAGCGCGTAGGTGCGCCCGGCCTCGCTCAGCTGCAGCTTGCGGCCAACCTTGCTGAACAGCGAGATCGCCAGCTGGCTTTCCAGCAATTTGAGCTGCTGGCTGACGGCGGAGTGGGTGATGCACAGTTCATCGGCAGCACGGCTGACGCTACCCAAGCGGGCGACGGCCTCGAAGCTGCGCAGTGCGGAGAGGGGCGGTAGGCTATTCATGTAAGTGATACTAACGGAAATGGCGAGAAATCATCGATTTTCAGCTGATATGACAGGCCCTAGACTCTTAACTAGCCAATTTTATTAGACTTGCTAACGCCATCCTTTGTCTGGAGATCACATGGAAAACCTGCAACTGTACGTCGATCAGCGCTTTCTCAGCCCATATGCCTTGTCGGCATTCGTGGTGCTGCACGAGAAGGGGCTGCCCTTTGCCTGCCATGGCGTAGACCTGGACGCTGGTGACAACCTGCTGCCCGACTATGCCAACGCTTCATTGACGGCCAGGGTGCCGTTGCTGGTTGACGGGGATTTCCGGCTGTCGGAGTCGTCGGCGATTGCCGAGTACCTGGAGGCGCGTTACCCCGCGCCGGCGTATGCCGCTGTGTATCCGCAGGACGAGCAGCAGCGGGCGCGTGCGCGACAGGTCCAGGCCTGGCTGCGTAGCGATCTGCTGCCGCTGCGCGAGCAGCGCAATACCGAAGTGGTGTTCCTGCGGCCAGTGTCCACGCCGCTGGACGAGGCTGGCCAGCGCGCGGCCGCCAAGCTGATCCGCGTGGCAGAAGCCTGCCTGGCTGATGGTGCGGCCAACCTGTTCGGCGATTGGTGCATTGCCGATACCGACCTGGCTGTGATGCTGCTGCGTTTGGTCAATAATGGTGACGCGGTGCCGGACAGGCTGGCCGATTACGCACGCCGGCAGTGGCAGCGCCCGTCGGTGCAGGCCTGGCTGGCCCGCCAGCCTGCGCAGGGGTAAGCGGCTGACGCGACGGCAGCTTTCTGCTATGTTGCCGGTCGCTTAGTCAAGGCAACAGAGCCACCGCGTGCGGTGGCTTTGTTGTTTGCCGGTAGGCGGGCACTCAGGCGCCGTCGAGGTAGTCGTAGCCGGGCCAGTCCAGCTGGTAGGCCGGGCGGTTTTTGGCGATCACGACGCGCTTGAGCATGCCGGCACGCAGCAGGTAATCCAGCTGTTCGCGTACGTGCTCGCTGTGGCCGGCGGGTTGCAGATGGTGCAGGATGCGGGTTTCTTCCAGGCTGGCGGGAGCCCGGCTGCGCAGCATCTTCAGGATGCGGTAGATCAGTGCTTCGTCGCGTTGCATGGTGTGTGTTGTGTGAACTATTAGTTAAATTTATTTATCAATCATATGGCGTTATTCGTCAAGAAACGTGAATTTATTGTTACATGTCATCGCTAACCAGTCCGCCTGATACCCCGTGCATCGGGGTGTGTTCCACCGCCATCGGCGACGACGTTTGCCTGGGTTGCGCCCGTACCTTTGCCGAAATCAGCTTCTGGGCCGAGATGAGCGAGGCGCAAAAAGCCGCCAGTTGGGCACGCTTGCCGGTGCGCAGGGTGTGGCTGGCGGTCGTTAAGCCACTGCAGGGGCATCTGGACATTGCAGGGCAAGGTGATAGCGAGCAAGCCCGCTTTACCTTGCCAGACGGGCGCCATCTGCTGCTGGGGCAGCCTTATCTTCAAGATGGCCGCCGCCTGCTACCGCTGTCTTGTGCTGGTAGACAAACGTTGCTGGAGGTGTCGCTGCCAAGTTGGCCGCAGCAACTGCATGCTTTCATGGCCAGCGTAGCGCAAGGTCAGTGACTGCGTGTTGGCCGCAGCGTGGTGTCTGCCACAGATTTGTTACAGATAACCGCGCTGTCGTGGCGGTTTCTTGAGATGGCAAGCTATAAAATGCTATGTTCATCGCTTGATCGAACCAAGGCAGCAGCATGGCACAAGACAGTAGCAAGGCGGACTTTTGGGATGTTCGCTACCAAAACAAGGTCACGCCCTGGGATAGCGAAGGCTTGCCCGAGGGGTTTGAGGTTCAGGCGCAAGCCTTGCTGCAAGCCAGCCCAAGCCTGCGCGTGTTGATTCCCGGCTGTGGTACTGCCTATGAACTCGCTTGGCTGCAGCAACAGGGTGCCGATGCGGTAGCGTTTGATTTCAGTGCCCAGGCGGTTGCGCGGGCGCGGCAGGCATTTCCTGCGCTAGCTGATCGTATCCTGGAAGCCGATTTTTTCGGCACTGCGGTAGATGGTCAGTGGGGCTGGGTTTACGAGCGAGCGTTTTTGTGCGCGTTGCCACCCAAACTGGCTGTGGCATATGCCGAGCGGATGGCCAGGCTTGTGGCGCCCGGGGGGGTGTTGGCGGGTTATTTCTTCTTGCGTACTCAAGCTAAAGGGCCACCTTTCGGCATGTCACTTGAAGCCTTGCAGCAAATTCTCGCTCCGTACTTTATGCTGCAAAAGCAGCTACCGCTTTCACACTCCTTACCGGTTTTTGCACCTGACGAGTACTGGCTACAGTGGCAAAGACGAGTTTGAGTATTGATAACTATCAACAGAGATTGAATAGTAATTGCATTTATTTGTAGATACTATATATAAATACGGCCAAATCACGCCCCAAGCCGATAAAAACGAGAGGAGAGCACGCGATGGACTGGTTCTGGAAGACTTACTTCCTCATCGAAAAAACATTCTGGAACTCTCTTACCAAGAAGCTGTGCAGTTTCTTCTTCATCAGCTTGTTCCAGTTGATACTCATCGCTTACGTTTACCTCTCGCTGGAAGAAATCCGCACTCTGGTTAGTGCTCAGCAATTAAATGCAGACATGCTGGCGCAGGTGCACGCGCTGCTGGACCGGACTATCTACTGGTCGTTTGGCATCTGGGCAGTATCGCTGCTGTTCATCGCCTTCATGGTCTGGTACTTGCGCTATCTGATCGTGCGGCCGCTACAGATGATCATCAATATTTTCCGTGAGATCGGCGCCGGTGAGGGCGACCTGTCGCGCGAGATTCCTACCATTACCTACGACGAGATTCGCGATCTGTCGCTGTCGTATAACGTGTTTCTGAAAAAGATGCGCGAGATCATCAGCAATGTGCGCACCATGACCATGCGCATTGCGATGGATTCGGCGCGGACCCGCAAGAATATTACCCTGTCGGTAGGCAGCGCCAGTGAGCAAGCGGCGTTGGCTGGGCAGGTTAGCAGCGCCAGTGCCCGTTCCACGGAAGGGGTGATCCAGGTATCCAGCGATACGCAGCAGATTTCGGCCAACACTTTGCATAATCTGGAAGTGGCGCGTGCCTCTTATGCTGAGCTGCAGGACGCGGCACAGAAAATCGGCGGTGTCAGTGAGCGGGTCAATACCTTCAACGGTACGGTGGACGAGCTCAACCGCCGCTCTGCCAGCATCAAGACCATTGCCGACTTGATCAAGGATGTTTCAGAACAAACCAACCTGTTGGCGTTGAATGCAGCCATCGAAGCTGCGCGTGCAGGTGAGGCCGGTCGCGGCTTTGCCGTGGTGGCAGATGAGGTGCGCAAGCTGGCCGAACGGGTAAAGGTGGCTACCGACGAAATCAGCGGCAATATCGATGGCATGCTGAGCCTGGTGCAGAACACCAAGGATGAAACTGCCATCATTACCCGTGATACCGGAGAGGCGCGTGAAGTGGTGGATCGATCTTCGCACCACTTTGGCCGCATGATGGGCGACTTCGAAAACACCGCGGGCCGCATGGCGCAGATCGCCAGTACCATGAACGAATTTGCTAGTGCCAACCAGCAGATTGCGGCCAACGTAGCCCAGATCAGCAAGCTCAGTGATGATGTCTCGGTCAACCTGAAGCAGTCCGAGCAAGACTCCGTCAAGCTCTCGGGTGCTGCCGAGGAGGTGCAAGAGCTGGTTGCGCGTTTTGTATTGGGTGAGGGGGTGCTGGATGAAACCATCGCGCACGCTCGCCAGGCGCTGCAGACGCTGGTACAGGTGTTGGAGCAGGCTCAGCAGCAAGGCTGTGACATCTTCGATCAGCGTTACCAGCCCATTCCCGGTACTCTGCCAGCCAAATACCACACCAGCTACGATGCGCGTCTTGAGCAGCAACTACAGCACGTTTACGACCGCGTGGTGGAGCAGGTACAAGGTGGTCGTTTCTGCTTGCTGGTGGACAATAACGGGTACGCACCTACCCACAACAGTTTTTACTCCAAGCCTGCCACTGGTAACCCGCAGCAGGATTTGGTCAATAGTCGCGACAAGCGCATTTTCAACGATCCGACCGGCCTGAAATCGGCGCGCAACAAACACCCGTTCCTGTTGCAGACCTATATGCGTGATACCGGCGAGATTCTGTCCGAGATCGCGCTACCGGTGATGATTGGTGGCCGCCACTGGGGGGCCATTCGCGTCGGTTTCGACCCCGGTACCCTGTTTGTCAAATAAGGAGCCTGCCAACCGTAAGGCCGGCTATTGCCGTCACCTGTGCTGACCGCTATCTTGTCCTTCGGTTTGCTGCCGGATAGCTATAGTGTGATCAGGCGGGGAGGGCGCGCATGTACCTGTTAATCGGATGGTGTGTGTTGTGGTGGTCTGCGTGGGTGCACGCCGACGACATGGTGTTGCGTGTGATGTCGCGTGCTACGCAAGGCGAGGCCTACTTTCATGGCTTGCTTGGCGCAGCCATGTCTGCGGCTGGCAGCCCGGTGCGGCTGCAGCCGCTGCAGGAGATGCCCAATGCCCGTGCCGAACTGCTGCTGCAGCAAGGCAAGCTGGATTTGCACTGGTTTGTCCGTACTGCGCAGCGCGATAAGCAGTTTTTGCGGGTAGACGTACCGCTTACCGAAGGCATGATGGGTCGTCGTGTGCTGATGGTACCGCCCAAGTACGCTAACGAGTATGTCGCTTACCGCTCGCTACAGGATGTGCAGCAAAGCGGCAAAGTGGCTGCCATGGCCCATGGCTGGGCCGATATTGCCATCTGGCAGTACAACGGCCTGCCGGTTTCGCCGCAGCGCTTGTCGGTACCCGAGTTGTATCGTCTCGTTGCCCAAGGTGGTCGTGGCATGCATTACTTTCCCAGAAGTGTCATCGAGATAGAGACGGAGCGTGATCATCATGCCGGTTTGGTGCCCGCCCGCGGCATCATGCTGGTGTACGCGCAGGATTGTTACTTTTATGTGTCACCCCGGCGTCCGGAATTGCAACGCAGCCTGCAGCTTGCCTTGCAACAGGCGCAAGCCAGCGGCTTGCGCCAACGTTTGTTCCGTCAACATTACGCTGCGGCATTATCAGCACTGGAACTCGACAAGCGTCATGTGCTGAAGTTGAAGTTGCCTGCGTCTTCCTGAGTGGTGTGCGTGCGGGCTTCACGCTGTTTTTCTTGCTGCGTCATGCCAGCATCGTGCAGACTGCGAGTGTCGATGCTTTGGCAGGAGGCTGAACTTGCGGGCTTTTCCTTTTAGATGGCTTGCCGGTTTCGTACCGGGTGCCTTGCTGCTGCCGCTTGCCCAGGCCGAGCCAGTGAAAATCTGCGCAGAATCCTGGCCGCCATTTCTGTTTCGCAACAGCAATGGTGACGTTACCGGCATGGCGGCGCAGTGGATAACGCGTGCGGCGCAGCAGGCCGGTCTGCAGCCATCGTTCCAGTTTTTGTCCTTGCCCAGTTGTCGCAGGTTGGCCGCAGCCGGCATGGTGGATGCGTTGGCATTCACGCCCAGCAAAGAACAGCTGGAAGGCTGGTTGCTTACCCGCGAGCCTATGGTGTTCTGGGTGCTGACGGCTTTTGTACCTTACCAGTCGCCGCACCGCGCTTTCCAGGATCTGGCGCAGTTCAGCGGTCAGCGCGTAGGATGGGGGCAGTTCTATCGCTACCCGGATCGTCTTGCACTAAAACGTGATTGGGAGCGGGTAAAGGCGTTCGATGCCGAGGCCGTGTTTACCTTGCTGGTTCGCGGCAGGGTAAGCGTTGTGTTTGATGATGAACGCTTTGTCGACCATGCCTTGCCACAAAACATTCGCATGCAATTGCGTGCCCTGCATCCGGCAGCTGCTGCCATGGCGCAGCCGGTAGTCGTCAGGCCGGGTCTGGGCGTGTTTGCCCAAGCGCTTGACAGAGAAGCGCGAGACTTGCGTCGTCAAGGGGTGCTTGATCGCTTCTACCGCCAGCATTATCACACCCCGCTGGATACGCTGCTTGCCACCGCTGATTAGGTCGCAAGGCTGGCCTTGCCCTGGCGGCCTTGTTTTAGTGCTGTTCTGCCAACCACTGCAGTGCCGCCATCCCCGCTGCGCGGCCGCTGGCAAAGCAGGCGGTTAACAGATAGCCGCCGGTCGGCGCCTCCCAGTCCAGCATTTCCCCCGCACAGAAGACGCCTGGCAGTGCCTGCAACATGCCACTTTCACTCATTGCTTCAAAGCGGACTCCGCCGGCGGTACTGATGGCTTCATCGATGGGGCGTGTGGCGTACAGCGTCAGTGGTAGTGCCTTGATGGCCTTGGCCAGTGTGGCCATGTCGGTAAAGCTGTCCTTGTCCAGTAATTCGCGCAGCAGGCCGGCCTTGGCACCGTCCAGCCCGCATTGCTTGCGCAGGTGGTTGGCCAGCGAGGCGGCGCCCCGGCCGCGTTGCAGCTCGGCCAGCAGGCGTTCCGGGCTGCGGTCGGGCAGCAGGTCCAGCCAGACCGTGGCCTGGCCGTCGCGCGCGATGGCGTCGCGGATGGCGGCGCTGAAGGCATAGATCAGGTTGCCTTCCACACCGCTGGCCGTCAGCACGAATTCGCCGCGGCGGCTGCAAGGTTGGCCGCAGGCGTCCACGAACGACAGCGTGACGCCTTTTAGCGCAGCGCCGGCAAACTTGGTGGCAAAGTGTTCGCTCCACGGCCGTTCGAAGCCGCAGTTGGCGGGCTGCAGCGGGGCGATGTCAACGCCGCGCTCGGCCAGTAGCGGTAGCCAGCGGCCATCCGACCCGAGCTTGGCCCAGCTGCCACCGCCCAGTGCCAGGATGACGGCATCGCCCTGCCAGCAGGCCTCCCCGTCCGGGGTGGCAAAGCGCAGGCTGCCATCGGCGTACCAGCCCGTCCAGCGATGGCGCACGTGAAGCTGCATGCCGGCTTCGCGCAAGCGTGCCAGCCATGCGCGCAGCAGCGGCGCGGCTTTCATCTCGCGCGGAAACACCTTGCCCGAACTGCCGACAAACGTTTCAATGCCCAGCCCGTGTACCCAGGCACGCAGCGCGTCAGCGTTGAACGCATCCAGCATGGGTGCCAGCGCGGCCTGGCGCGGGCCATAGCGACGATAGAACGCGTCCTGCGCTTCGCTATGGGTAATGTTCATGCCGCCGACGCCGGCCAGCAGGAACTTGCGCCCGGGCGACGGCATGGCGTCGAAGACGTCTACCGCTACGCCGGCTTGCAGCAGCGTTTCGGCGGCCATAAGGCCAGCGGGTCCGCCGCCGACGATGGCTACGCGGGCTGGCGGGGTGGCATTCGGGGCGTGGTTCATGGTGGTGTCTCTTGTTTGCTGGTGTCGGCCGAGGCGGGCCGGCGATTGTACCCAATAGCGGGCAAAAGCCAAGGCTGGCCAGCATTTCATCTGGCTGGCATTTGCCGCCGCTTGGCCCGACTGATTACAATCGCGGCCAACTAATTGAGTTGTATCTATTTTTGAGTGGTATTTATCGTTATGAGCTTTAATCGAGCGCCCCGTTTTGAGACGCGCCTGTCGCCAGACCTGCCGCGTCGTGCCACCGCCATCATCGAGCTGCCCGACGGCGTCTTGATGACGGCCCCTGCCAGTGGTCGTTTTACCTTGCCTGGCGGTGTATCCCTGCGCGGTGAACTGCGCTCGCAGGCGTTGCTGCGCCAGATTCGCGAACAAACCGGTTTGCGTATCAACTCCATGTTGTACCTCTTCGACCACATCACCCAGCACAACGCGCACAAGGTGTATCTGTGCATTGCCCAGGGCCAGGCACGTTTGCAGGAGGGCGGGGCGCGCATGACGGTGGTGGATTCGCCCGACAGCACGATGGACATTCATATCGAGTCGCGTGCCATTCTGCGGCGCTATGCCAAGCTGCGTGGTGAGGAAGGCCCTAAGAGTGAAGCGGTGCGTGCCTTCCTGCAACTGGCCCGTTATATCGCCAAGGTAGATTGATGCGGGCCTGGCAAACGCTGGACGAGTTCGATTTTGACGCCCGCCTGGCCGCTACGTGCGGTATCGGCTTGGTGATGTTCGGCCAACCGCATTGCGGCGCTTGCCGTGGCTGGCAGGCTCAGCTGCCGCAATGGTTGGCCGCGGACGCTATTGACCTGTGGTACGTCGACGTCGCGCAAAGCCAAGCACTGGCGAACCGTTTCGAGTTGTTCCAGCTACCAGCTTTCGCTTTGTACCGCGATGGTGTGTTTCACGCCATGTGGCAAAGCCCGTTTGCGGCCAAGCAGGTGCATGCCAGCCTGGCCGCCGCGCTGGCGGCGCCAGCGCAGGAGGAGCCCTGAACCGTTCGCAGCGACTACTTAGCCGCCGTTGGCGATGGCTTGCATCACCTCGGCAGGGAGCAGGCTGACGCCGACGCTGGCAGCAACGCTAACCACTGACGCCATCAGCAGGACGCCTGCCGGGGCGAACAATAGCGTGCCACCCAGTACCCGTAGCACGCTGGCACCGCTCAGCTGCGACAGCGCCCGTACGATGATGAACAGACCAAAGGCGCTTAGCGCCATGGTGAGACCGCGGCCAACGTCGTCCGGTAGCCAGCTGGCGAGCGGGTCCAGCAGCTTGATCATATTGGCGGCTGTTACCAAACCGATCAGCGGCAACTCAAGGCGGTAGCCGGCGCGCTGCAGCCACCAGCGCATGAAGATGGCGTACAGCGTGGTTTCCATCAGCACGTACAGTGTGAAAAACAGCGACATGGCCAACGGCTGGCCACTAGCGCCGTCGGCGTGCGCCGCGGCGGCGGTCATCACCCCCAGCGCGGCAAAGGCTGCCAGCAAATGAGGCAACGGGTACTGGTATTGCGCCAGCGGCGCTGTACGCAGGCGCAGCAGGTCGATGGCGTCGTGGATGAGCGGCACATTCATGCTTAGTCGAAGATCACGGTCTTGTTGTTGTAGGCCAGGATGCGGTTTTCCAGGTGCCAGCGCACGGCACGCGACAGCACGATGCGCTCCAGGTCGCGGCCTTTCTGGATCAGGTCGTCCACGTCGTCACGGTGCGAAATGCGCGTCACTTCTTGCTCGATGATCGGGCCGTCGTCCAGGATTTCGGTGACGTAGTGGCTGGTCGCGCCGATTAGCTTCACGCCGCGGGCAAAGGCGCGGTGGTAAGGTTTGGCGCCGTCGAAAGCCGGCAGGAAGCTGTGGTGGATGTTGATGACGCGGTGCGGGTAGCGCTCAACGAATTTCTGCGACAGCACCTGCATGTAACGTGCCAGTACGATCAGGTCGACGCCGGCTTCTTCCAGCAATGCCCATTGCTGCGCTTCGGCTTCGGCCTTGTTTTCCTTGGTGACGTTGATCACATGGAACGGGATGCCGTGAAATTCGGCCAGGCGGCGGCAGTCGTCGTGATTGGAAATGATCAGCGGGATGTCGCAGTCCAGCTCGCCAATGCTGTGGCGGTGCAGCAGGTCGACCAGGCAGTGCTCGTACTTGGAGACAAAAATCGCCATACGCGGCTTGCGTACCGACAGCGACACCTGCCACTGCATATTGTGCTTTTCGGCGATCGGGGCAAAGGCCGCGTCGAAGCTGTCCATCGGCAGGCTAAAGCCGTTCAGGTCCCATTGCACGCGCATCAGGAACAGGTTTTCCACTGGGTCCTGGTGCTGGTCGGCGTGCAGGATGTTGGCGTTGTAGGTCAGCAGGAAGTTGGCAATGGCTGCTACCAGGCCGTGGCTGTCCGGGCAGCTGATCAGCAGGGTGGCAGAATGACGGTTACTCATGGTTTGACTCTTTGTCTGTAGATTTTGTTGGGGGCAGATGAAAAACGCCGCCGGCTGTAACGACAGACGGCGGCGTGCGGCTTGGGGTGTCTGCGTCAGGCGTTGAGATTGGCCGAATCCAGCGTGTTCTGCAACAGGGTGGCAATGGTCATCGGACCGACGCCGCCCGGTACCGGGGTGATGTAGCTGGCCACTTCGCGGGCAGCGTCGAATTCGACGTCGCCGCAGATCTTGCCGCTATCCAGACGGTTGATGCCCACGTCGATCACCACGGCACCCGGCTTCAGCCAGGCGGCTTTCACGAAGTTGGGGATGCCGACGGCGGCAACCACGATGTCGGCGCGGCCAACCTCACCGGCCAGATCGGCAGTAGCACTATGGCACACGGTCACGGTGGCGCGGGCCAGCAGCATTTCCAGGGCTTGCGGGCGGCCAACGATGTTGGAGGCGCCGACGATCACCACGTTCTTGCCTTTCGGGTCGATGCCGTACTCTTCCAGCAGCGTCATCACGCCGCGCGGGGTGCACGGGCGCAGTTGCGGCATCTTGATGGCCAGGCGGCCCATATTGTAGGGGTGGAAGCCGTCCACGTCCTTTTTGGGGTTGATGCGTTCGATCACCAGTTGCGGGTCGATCTGCTTCGGCAGCGGCAGCTGCACCAGAATGCCGTCCACGCTGTCGTCGGCGTTCAGCTGGTCGATGATGGCCAGCAGTTCTTCCTGGCGGGTGCTGCCCGGCAGTTCGTACGACAGCGAGCGCACACCGGCTTTTTCGCAAGAGCGCTTCTTGTTGTTGACGTAGATGCCGGATGCCGGGTCGTCGCCTACCAGAATCACCGCCAGGGCCGGCGCGCGCTTGCCGGCTGCCAGACGGGCGTCCACGCCTTCGCGTACGCGGTTGATCAGGGTTTCGGCAACGGCCTTGCCGTCGATGAGTTGTGCCGCCATGCTGCAGTCCACCATTAAGGTAATAGAGAAACGAAGGCGGGATTTTCTCATTTTTTAGGGTGCTTGCTCAATGGTTTCAAGGGTTTGAGCCGCTTTCTTTTTGCAGTGCAGCAGGGCGATGACGCAGGCGTTTCTGCTGTCGTTTTTGCAGGTAGCCCGGCAGCCGCAAAAAACCATGCAGATTTTTGGCAATTGTTGTTGACAGGGGGTAGGGCGGGCTGTATAGTTCGCCTCCTGTCGTCGGGGCGTAGCGCAGCCTGGTAGCGCATCTGCTTTGGGAGCAGAGGGTCGTGAGTTCGAATCCCACCGCCCCGACCACAGCCACACCGATAGAGCGTCCGTAGCTCAACCGGATAGAGCACCGGCCTTCTAAGCCGGGGGTTACGGGTTCGATTCCTGTCGGGCGCGCCAGTCGCAATGTGGGTGCAGTACGCAGTATTTCAGTGGTGGATGTAGCTCAGTTGGTAGAGTCCAGGATTGTGATTCCTGTTGTCGTGGGTTCGAGCCCCATCATCCACCCCACAATTTGGCGTGTCGTCATCACAGACGGCAGGCACACCGCTCAGCGGTGGATGTAGCTCAGTTGGTAGAGTCCAGGATTGTGATTCCTGTTGTCGTGGGTTCGAGCCCCATCATCCACCCCAGATCAAGCCCTGCTTGCCATGCAAGCAGGGCTTTTTCTTTATCAAAATGGCCGTTACTGCCGGCTAGGTTGGGGGCAGTCTGGCGCTTGTGTGCGTGTTTGTAACGCTTTGCTATGCATTTCTGCTAAACGGGTGTCCCGAATCTGTAATAGCTTGTCGCAAGCGTAATTCACCGTATAATCGAATACATTTGCATGTATCCGATAGCCAGAACCTGACCATGACCACAATGCAGCCCATCAAACGACAAACCCTCACCAGTGCCGTGACCGAATCCTTGCGCCAGCGCATTCTTTCGGGCGAGTTTGCCGACGGGCAGCAGTTGCGCCAGGAAGCGCTGTCCAACGAATACGGCGTCAGCCGCGTGCCGGTGCGCGAGGCGCTGCGCCAGCTGGAAGCCGAAGGCCTGATCCAGATCATCGACCACAAGGGTGCGCTGGTGTCCAAGCTGTCGCTGGACGACGTGCTGGAGCTGCTGGAAATCCGCGCCATGCTGGAAAGCGAACTGCTGCGTGCGGCCATCCCCTGTCAGGTGGCGGCAGACCACGATGCCGCCGAAGCTACCCTGCGCGAGTTTGAACAGGCCTTGACCAGCAACGACATCCGCCACTGGGGCGAGTTGAACTCGCGTTTCCATCTGGCGCTGTACCGTGCTGCCAAGCGTCCCAATACGCTGGCGCTGATCGAGCAGCTACACAACAAGACCGATCGCTATACCCGCATGCAGATTCTGTTTACCCGCACCATGGAGCGGGCGCACGAAGAGCACAGCAAGCTGCTGGACTTGTGCCGCAAGGGCGCTGCCGACGAAGCGGCTGACTTTCTGCGTTTTCATATCCTGTCCGCTGGCCACGCGCTGGAAGCCTACTTGCAGACGCAAGAGCGTCGCTGATACCGCGGCCAACTTTGCTGTGCTGCCCGCACACCCTGCTTGCTTGCAAGCAGGGTGTTTGCTTTTGTGCCACGTCATGACCCTGCTCAGGGCAGACGCTGGCGGTCTTGCGGGTAAGCGTACATCACCTGTTGCTGCCGTACCTCGCCGATTACCGGCACGTCCAGTTCGATGGCTTCGTGGTCGGTGGCCGAGAACGGTTTGCGATAGGTGGTAATCAGGCCGGCTACGGGCTGCTTCAGGTTTTCCAGTGCCTGGCGGATGGCCGGGCCGTCGGTGCTGCCTGCCTGGCGGATGGCGGCCGCCAGCAGCAGCATGCTGTCGTAGCCTTGTGCCGCCGAAGGTGGGGACGGGATGCGTAAGCCGCCGTTGGCACGCAGATAGCGGTTGATGAACTGCAAGCGTGCTGGCGTCGTGCCATCCTGGATAAAGGTCTGCACCATGCGTGCGCCTACGGCGTTGGGGCCGGCGTTATCAATGAAGTTGGACATCGACAGCGTCCAGCTGCCAATCATCGGTACCCGCCACTCCATCTGCGCCAGCGTATTGGCGATTTGTGCCAGTTCCGGGCCGATGGTATAGGTCAGAATGCACTGCGCGCCGGCGGCGCGGGCCTTGTTCAGATGGACGCTCATGTCCAGTTCGCCGTTATGGAACTGGCTGATGCTCACTGCCTTCAACCCGGCTTGCTTCAGTGCCTTGAGCAGGCTCTGCTGCCCTAGACGGCCATAATTGCTGTTATCGCTCAAGACAGCCAGCCGGGTAAAGCCGCGTCGCTGCGCCTCGCGAACGATCAACGGTGCCTGCAGGCTGTCCGATGCCGCGACGCGGAACACATAGTTGGCCGCATGCCGCGGCGGTGCGAACTGCTGGGTAATCAGATGAGCGGTGGCGACGGCAGTGATGGCCGGAATACGTGCTTGCTGATAGCGTATTTGCGACGCCAGCGCCACGCCGCTGTTGGCAAAGCCGACGGTGGCCACCACGCGCTGCTTGTCGATCAACTCGCTTGCAATGCGCAGGCCCAGCTCGGGCCGGCCACGATCGTCGCGTTCCACCAGCTGTATTGGCCGCCCCAGCACGCCGCCTTTGGCGTTGATGTCTTCCACTGCTAGCCGGATACCGTTGCGCATCGACAGCCCCATTGGTGACGAGCCGCCGCTGAACGGGCCTGACAGCCCGACACGAATCGGCTCGGCCGCGTGGGCGCTGGCCAGCAACAACAGGCAAAGGCTAATCACACGACGCACGGGTGGCTCCTGATGGCGTGAAAACAGGGGGGCGCTTATTATCGCATTCCATTGCCTGTTGCGGCCAACCTGCCATGCCCATGCGTACCTCGCGCTTTTACACCTCATTGCGGCGTAGCCGTATTTACCGGCTGATGCCCAACAGCACCATTGTGCTGTTCTTTCTGACCATGGCGGTGATGCTGTGGACGCTAGACGCGCGCGAGAACGAGCAGCAACGCATCGATCTGGCCAAAGACGCACTGTGGGCCGAGCAGACCATGCGCTTGCGGCTGGACGGTCATCAGGCCGAGCTGGCACAAATGGCACGCGACATCGGTCGCGAGGACATCAACGAGGACGACTTCCTGGTCCAGGCGTCGCAGTTTCTGGGCAATGTGCCGGAAATGACGGCCGTAGTGTGGGCCGATGCCAGTTACACCGTGCGCTGGATCGCGCCTTACGAAGAATCGGGCCTGGCTGCCGGGGTGGGTATTTCCGGTGTGCGCATCAATGCGTATCTGGCAGCGCGTAATGATGGCCACCCGCGCTTCAGCGAGCCTTACCGCAGCGAGGGCGGTGACTGGCGCTTCGATCTGATGGTGCCGGTATACCGGGATACCCAGTTCCGCGGCATGGTGATCGGCATCTACCAGGCCGGCGCCTTCGTGCGGCGGGTGCCGCCGTCGTGGTTTGCCGAAAAATACCAGCTGGCGCTGCAGTCCGGGCAGCAAGTGCTGGCGCGTAATGCACAAAGCCAGCCTTCGCTGGGCGTGCGGCAGAGCATTCACTTTGGCGGCACCTCGCTGGTACTGGAAGCGCACCCGGTGCGGGGCGACGTCAACAAAAACCGGCTGATCCAGCTGGGGCTGATCACCGGCCTGTCGGTGCTGACCTTGCTGTCGCTGTTCAGCCTGTCGCGCCATATCCGCCGCCGTATCGAAGCCGAGCGCGAACGCGACCGTGTTTACAAACTGTCGCGCGAATGGCTGGGGGTGATGCGCGAAGACACCACCTTGCTGCACATGAACCCGGCCTTCGTGCAAGGGCTGGGTTACAGCGCCGAGCAGCTGCAGGGCACCTCGTTCCTGAACTACCTCGACCCGCAACAGCGCGAAGATACCCGCCACATGCTGCGCCAGCTGCTGGAAGCCGGCAGCGTGGACCGCTATGTGGAAACGCGCATGATCAACCGCGACGGCAGCGTGCTGTCGCTGGCTTGGGCCATCAGCCCGTTGCCGGACGCCGGCGTGCTGTACTTGTCCGGCCGTGACATCACCGCCGAGAAGCTGGCCGAGCAGGCCTTGCGCCAC
Organism: Vogesella sp.; assembly: GCF_046297735.1. NCBI lineage: Bacteria > Pseudomonadati > Pseudomonadota > Betaproteobacteria > Neisseriales > Chromobacteriaceae > Vogesella > Vogesella sp. The sequence goes on along the minus strand of NZ_JBKBHK010000006.1, from coordinate 71,223 downwards.
GAATACATGTTCCGCAAGGCGATGGAAGATTCGCTGGTGGTGGGCATTCGCGCCATCGATCTGGACGGCCGCATCAGCTACGTCAACCCGGCGTTTTGCCGTATTACCGGCTTTGCTGAAGACGAGCTGATCGGCCTGCGTCCGCCTTACCCGTATTGGTCGCCCGACGTGGCGCCGCTCAACTACGACACGCTGCGCCGCACCTTGTCGGGTGCCAATAGCCAGCAGCTGTTCGAGTCGGTGATGCAGCGCAAGAGTGGCGAAAAATTCTACGGCCAGATGCTGATTTCGCCGCTGATCGACGCCGATGGCGTGCATACCGGCTGGATGGCCGCGCTGACCGACATGACCGAAAAGCGCGAGGCGCAGCAGGCGCTGGAAGCGGCCAACGAGCGCTTCATCGCGGTCATCGAAGGCCTGGACGCAGCGGTAGCCGTGGTGCGGCCGGAAACCCAGCAGCTGTTGTTCTGCAACCAGCGCTACCGGCAATGGTTGGCCGCCGCCAGCGAAGACGACGGCGTCGAGTATTGCGATCTACGCCTGCGCCAGATGCTGCAGCACGCCAATACCGACCAGGAGCTGTGGCTGGACGATCCTGGTCGCTGGTTCCTGCTGCGCAGCCGCCCGGTACGCTGGGTGGACGGCCAGCGCGTGCAGATGCTGATCCTGACCGACATCACCGAGCAGCGTGACGCCGAACAGCGTTACCAGGAACAGCTGCAGAAGCTGCAGGCCACGTCGCGGCTGATCACCATGGGCGAGATGGCGTCTACGCTGGCGCACGAACTGAACCAGCCGCTCTCCGCCATCGCCAACTACCAGGCCGGCTGTGTGGAGCGCCTGCGCCAAGGCAAGGCGACGCCGGCGTCGCTGATTCCGGTGATGGAAAAGATCACCGCCCAGGCCGAGCGCGCAGGCAAGATCGTGCGCCGCGTGCGCGAGTTCGTGAAGCAGAGCGAGCCGGTGCGCAAGGAGGCCGACATCGGCGACATCATCGACGCGGCGCTGGCCATCGCCGAGATCGAGGCCCGGCGGCTGGGCAGCACCATCAACGTACACCTGGCCGCCACGCTGCCGCCGGTGCATGTCGACCCCATCTTGATCGAGCAGGTGCTGCTCAACCTGATCAAGAACGGCATGGAAGCGATGCAGCAACTACCGCAGGCCGAGCGCGAGCTGGAAGTGAGCGTGCAGCGCCAGCACAGTAAGCGGGTGGAGGTGGCCATTGTCGACCGCGGCCATGGCGTGCCGGACGCGCTGAAGTCGCAACTGTTCGACGCATTCTTTACCACCAAAAGCGACGGCATGGGCATGGGCCTCAATATCTGTCGCTCCATCATCGAGTTCCATCAGGGTCAACTCTCAGTGGAGGATCACCCGTTGGGTGGTACCATTTTCCGTTTTACATTGCCGGTGTTTGAGCCATGACTGCAGCCAAGAACATTTGCATCCACCTGGTCGACGACGACGAGGCTTTTCGCGACTCCCTGCTGTGGCTGCTGGAAAGCCACGACTACCAGGTGGCCTGTCACGACAGCGCCGAAGGTTTCCTCACCCGCTACCAGCCCACGGCAGGCAGCGGCTGCCTGATCCTGGACATCCGCATGCCGGGCATGAGCGGGCTGGAGCTGTACGAAGAGCTGCAGGCGCGCGGCAACACCTGGCCGGTGATCTTCATTACCGGCCACGGCGACGTACCGATGGCGGTGCAGGCGGTGAAGCGCGGCGCGCACGACTTTCTGGAAAAGCCGTTCAACCAGGAAGCGCTGCTAGCGGCGGTGGACAGCGCGCTGGCAGCGGCGGCCAACCAGGCGCAGAGCGTGCAGGAAGCCAACCAGTGCGAGACGCGGCTGGCCACGCTGACTACCCGCGAACGCGAGGTGCTGGAGCGGGTGATTGAAGGCAAGATGAACAAGATCATCGCCGACGAGCTGGGCATCAGCATCAAAACGGTGGAGGCACATCGCGGCAAGATGATGGACAAGATGGGCGTGCGCTCGATCGCCGACCTGGTGCAGACCGTGGTGGCCTACCGCCAGCAGAAGGCGCGCTAAGGTTGGCCGCAGGCGCCTAGGTGTTTCCCCAATAGGCGTTGCCGGTAGCGGGGCGCACAATCGCTGCAGCATCCCTTGACCCGGATGTGTTGCGTTTTGCCTCCTGCTGCCGTCTCGGCAGCGTTTGTTGCGCCCGTCCGGTACCCAGGCGGGATCGCCGACTCACCCGGCTTGCCGATGCAGCCGGGTTTTTCTTTATCCGGCCCCGGATGCGGGCTCGTCCAGCCAGCTCAGCTGGCCGTGGCAGGCCTCGCCCAGCAGGGTTTGCAGCGTGCTGGCCTGGCTGGCCGGCACGCTGAATTGCAGGGTGACCGCGTCGTGATGGCTGACGAGCAGCAGCTCGGCGCCGTATTGTTGCAACAGGCGGCGCAACAGGCCTTCCTGCGCGTACGGCACCTGGCAGGCCAGCTGTTGCCGCGCCACCTTTTCTTCGCGCGCCACCCCGTCCAGTGCCCGTGCCACAGCGTCGGTATAGGCGCGCACCAACCCGCCAGCGCCCAGCTTCACGCCGCCGTAGTAGCGCACCACGGTGGCTAGTACGCCGTCCAGCTGCTGGTGTCGCAGCACGTCCAGCATGGGCCGCCCGGCGGTGCCGGACGGTTCGCCGTCATCGTTGGCCGCCGAGTGGCCGCCAGCCAACAGCGCCCAGCACACATGAGCGGCTGCCGGGTGGGCGGCCTTCAGCGCCGCAACCCGCGCCTGCGCCGCCTGGCGGTCGGCCATCGGCTCGACGCAAGCGATGAAGCGGCTTTTCTTGATGTCGAGCTCGGCGTGGCCGGGGTGGCTGAGGGTATAGGGCATGGCAGGGGGCGGCAAGCGTTAGGGCGGGCATGATAGCAGGGGCCGGTCGGGGCCGGCAGCCTGCTTCAGCGCAGGATGTATTCCACTTCTACGCAGCTGCCGTGATCCAGATAGCGCATGCTGTGGCACAAACGGCGCACCAGGGCGATGCCTCGGCCGTGCATGGCCAGCTCGTCAGGCTCGTGCTGCTGGTAGTAGACATGGTCGAAGCCACTACCGCTGTCGCGAATGGTTAGTCTTAACAAGGGGCGCTCGTCTTCGGTAACGTGCGACATGGCCACGTGTATCCAGCCTTGCTGCAGGTTGAACAGTCGCCCGGCACGTTGCAGCAGGTAGCTGGCAAAGCCGCTGCTGGAGTGTTTCTGGCTGGAGTCCAGCCCCAGAACGCCGTGGTCCAATGCATTATTGTAAAGCTCGGTGACGATCAGCAGCATTTCGCTGAGCTGGTTCTCGCTCAGGCCGATCTGGTTGAGCCAGCCCAGTAGTGTGGCCATGCCCAGTTCTTCGCGCAGCTCTTTGGGGCCAAAGTCGAGCTGTAGCTGCCAGTTGCTCAGCTGGGTAAAGCTGGGGTTGGCCGCATGAGGCTGCGGGTTGCCAAAACTGCCGGCACAGGGCACCAGCACCAGCGAGATGTCGTCGGCGTTTTCGGTGCCGGCCAGGTGCGCCATTACCCGTTCGCGCAGCTGCGCCAGCACCGCTTGGTCGTGACGCTGGTTCAGCTGCGCGGCCAACTGCTCCGGCGGCAGGATCTCGTTTTGCACACTGCGTGCTTCGGTCAGACCGTCCGAGCAGATCATCAGCCGGCCCGGGTCGGTCCAGCGGTAGACTTCCACGCTGGCGTCGAAGTCGGCATTGCGCAGGATGCCCAGCGGCGGGTTGCTGGAGTGGAACTGCTTTTCGATGCGGCCATCCTCACCTACGAAAGCGGCGAACGGTATGCCGCCATTCCAGACGGTGACGGTTTTTTCTTGCGGGTTGATAGCAGCCAGCGTGGCCGCGACAAAGCGGCCTACAGGCAGATGCTGCTTCAGCTTTTTGTTGATTTCACGAGCGATGGCATTGATACCGAAACCCTTCTGCGTCATGGCGTAGAACACGGTAGCAGCCGGCAGGCAGGAAATGGCTGCGGACAGACCGTGCCCGGTGCTATCGGCCAACATGATGTGCAAGGTATCGGTGGGGGAGCGGGCGGCAGTGATGATATCGCCACTGAACTGCACTGCCGGCAGTATCCATTGTTCAATGCCGGTCTGGCTGCGATCGCCGTACAGGTTGTGCAGCACGTGCTCGGCCAGCTGCTGTTCCATTTCGTTGGCGTGGTAGTACGCCTCCAGGCGCTGCGCATCCAGGCTGATGCGGTGCTGCATGTCGGCAATGCGCGACATTACACGGATTTTGGCGGTCAGTAGCTTGATGTCTACCGGTTTGGTCAGGTAGTCATCACCTCCCGCTTCCAGACCGGCGAGCATGTCTTCTTGCTCTATCTTGCCGGTGAGGAAAATGATGGGAATCCACTGGTTTTCAAAGCGCGCACGTATCCTGCGGGTGGCCTCGAGCCCGTCCATGCGCGGCATGATGACGTCCATCAGGATCAGATCGGGTCGGGTCTGTTCGCAGCAGGCCAGGGCTTGCTGGCCATCTTCTGCGGTCATGACGGTATGACCCAGGGCGCTGATCAGGCGGCTGACGATCAGCCGGTTGACAGTGCTGTCGTCCACGACCAGCACGTTCAGGTTTCGCATGCTTTTCCGTCTTTCAGTCAATATCGAAAAATTTCTCGAAACGGGCTACCGCAAAAATCTGACGGATAACGGGTTTGGCATTACTGATGTGAATGCGGCTGATGCCGCGATCGTTGGCCTGTTCGCGCAGCACCAGCAACATGCCCAGCGCCGAGCTGTCCAGATAGTCGGTGTCCATCAGGTTGATTTCGATGGATTTGACGTCCGTTACCGCCAGCACAGCCCGGCTGGCATCGCGGAACGCCGCGTGCTGGGCAAAATTGAAATGGCCATGCACCTGAATGCTGGCTTCCTGCTCCCGGAAATGGTAGGTGACAGACATAAGCGACCTTTACTGGTGTAGGTTTCTGGCTGGCAGGGGGGTGTGTCATGGGTTAAGGTGATTGTATGCATTTGGCAGAAAACAAACCAGCCCAGATGAGCGACTGTGCCTTAACAATAAACAGCGTGAGCAGGCGCTAAGGTACAGCAGTGGCGGCGCATCATGGTTGGCCGCAAACAATAAGATGTGCCTATGCTTTAAACTTGAAGCTATGGTAAATGGCCGTGGAGGCAAACGAGGTAAACATGGGTGACAATAGGCGTAGTCTTTGGCTGGCATTGCTGCTACTGCTAGCGGTGGCATGGCATCTGGTGTTGCTGGTATTGCAGTGGCAAACGGTGCCGGGTGCCGTACTGAGCCTGGTGTTGACGCCATTGATTGTCTGGCTGGTATTGCGCCTGCCGAAAAGGCAGGTCAAGTTACAAGAGCAGCCCAAGGTGACTGCTTGGCCGCAATTACAGCCTTTGCAGTTACAGCTATTGCAATCGGTACAGCAAGAGAGCCAGCTGTTGCAGGGCCAACTGCAAGAGGCAACGGCCGTATTGCAGGAGGCCATTGGTGGTTTGCTGGAGAGCTTTGGCAGTATTACCAGCCAGGCCAAACGGCAACAGGATATCGCCATCAGCATGATCGGGGCGGGGCTAACTGCAGAAGAAGACAATCACGCCAGTTTCGAACGCTTCGCCCACGATGCTAATGAAACGCTGGAAATCTTTGTGGAGAGTACATTGCGTACCAGCCAGGTCAGTATCGAACAGGTCAATCACATGACCGAGATCGGGCAGAAAATCCACAGCGTGCATACCTTTTTGTCTGATATCGACGCCATTTCCAAGCAAACCAATATGCTGGCACTGAATGCTGCCATCGAGGCGGCGCGGGCAGGCGAAGCGGGGCGCGGTTTTGCGGTAGTGGCAGACGAGGTGCGTGCGCTATCGTTGCGTACCCATTCATTCAACGAGCAGATCAGCCAGACCATGCATGCAGTAGAAGACATGGTGGACAAGGCGCATGTCAGTATCGCTGCGCTAGCCTCGCACGATATGAGCTATGTGCTGGAGGCCAAAATGCGTGTGCAGCGCACGATGGCGCAGATCAACGAGCTTAGCCAGGGGATGGAAGATGCCGTGGCGCAGCTGAATCGCATTGCTGCCGAAGTGGAGCTCAGTACCAATGTTGCCATTACCTCACTGCAGTTTCAGGATCGCATCAGCCAGATGTTGCTGCGCGCATCGCAGCGGGTACAGGCACTGCAGCAGCTGCAGCAGCTTTCCGGTCAGTTGGCCGAGGCCGCTGCCGGCTCGCGTGATGCAGACCAGCTGGCTCAGCAGATTCGCAGCGAGTTGGCCGCACTGCAGCAACAGCAGGTACAGCAGGTGAGCCAGCCTGCGCGTAGCAGCAGTAGCGATATCGAATTATTCTGATTGGCGGCCAACGTTGTCCGGCGCGGCTGCCAGCCTTATGGCTGTGCCCGCGCGGCAGCGATGTGCTTGAGCAGCAGCGCACGCAATTCTGCCAGCACAAACGGTTTGCCGATGTGGTCGGTCATGCCGGCAGCCAGACACAGTTCCCGATCGCTCGCCATGGCATTGGCAGTCATGGCAATGATGGGCAGACGGGTCATGCCCAGTGTGTAACGTATCTCATGTGTCGCACTTATGCCGTCCATTACCGGCATTTGCAAATCCATCAGTACCGCGTCGTAAGCCGGCTGCATCTTGGCCACCGCAGCGACTGCTTCGGCCCCGTTCTCGGCAATATCGATAGTGGCGCCGTCTTTCCCCAGCAGCCCTTTGGCCACCAGCCGGTTGGTGGCGTTGTCTTCTACCAGCAGCAGCCGCAGGCCGGCAAGCGACAGCGCTGGCGTGCTGGCATCTGCGTCAGGGGCTTGCGGCGGCAGCTGACTATGCTGTAGCGCGATGGCTGCTTCTTGCAACATGTCGGCGGTCAGCGGTTTAACCAGGTAGGCCGCTACCGGTGATGGCGCCTCGCTGCCAGGCGGCGGGTGCCGCTGTTGTGGCTGTGCTGTCAGCAGGATGATGTTTAGCTCTGGGTAGTGCGCTTTGAGCTGCTGGCAGGCTTGCCAGCTATCGATGTCGGGTAGTTGGCTGTCTATCAGCGCGAGTTGGCAGGGTGGGGTGTTGCTGGTGGCCGCAGCGATCGCTGCCTGCAGGGCGTGTCCGTCTGCCAGGCTATGTGTTTGCCAGCCAAGGCTCTGACACAAGCCGCTTACTGCCTGGCGTGTAGCCGGGTGGCTTTCTACAAGCCAGACCGTCATTGTGCTCAGGCTGCTGGCAGGCGCGGGGGCAACAATGGGCAGACTGAGGGTAAACGAAAAGCAGCTGCCTTGGCCGGGCTCGCTTTGCAACTGGATCTCGCTACCCATCTGTTGCACGATGCGCTGGCTGATGGCCAGCCCCAGCCCGGTACCGCCAAAGCGCCGCGTTGTAGACGACTCGGCCTGGCTAAAGCTGTGGAACAACTTGTCGTGCAGGTCACGGCTGATACCGATGCCGGTATCGCGCACGCTGAACTGCAGGCTCAACTGCTGATCGTGTTGTGCTACCGGATGCAGGCTGATGATGACTTCGCCTTGCTCGGTGAATTTCAGCGCATTACTGGCCAGGTTGGTTAGCACTTGTTGCAGACGCATGGCGTCGCCTAGCAGGCGTTCCGGCAAGCGGGTCGGGATGTCGAACACGATTTCTACCGCTTTGTCCTGACGGTTGGCCGACAGGATGACCGAGAGGCTGCGCAGCAGTGGGTCGAGGCTGAACGGTTGCAAGTCCAGCGTCATCTTGCCGGCTTCGATCTTGGAAAAGTCGAGAATGTCGTTGAGCAGTCCTAGCAGCGAGCGCGCGGCAGCACTGGTTTTTTCGGCGTACTCTTGCTGCTCGGCGTCCAGCCGGGTGCGTTGTAGTAGCTGCAGCAAACCCAGGATGGCATTCATCGGGGTGCGGATTTCGTGGCTCATATTGGCCAGAAAGCGGCTCTTGGCCAGGTTGGCTTGCTCGGCTTGCTGCTTGGCTTCTTGCAGTGAGGCTTCGTGACGTTTACTGGCGGTGATGTCGCGACGAATCGACACGTACTGTTCGATCTGCCCCTGCGGGTTGTGGAACGGTACGATGATGCTGTCTACCCAGTATTGGCTACCATTCTTGTGGCGGTTGCAGACTTCTCCGCGCCAGGCTTGGCCGTTCAGCAGCGTGGTCCACATGTCGCGCCAGAATGACGGCTCATGTACGCCGGCATTCAGGATGCGGTGGTTGCGCCCCAGCAATTCGTGCTGCTGGTAACCGCTGATGTTGATAAAGGCTTGGTTAACGCGGGTAATGCAGCCTTGCGGGTCGGCTATCGATACGATGAAGTGCTGCTGGATGATGTCGCGTATAGTGCGTGCTTCCAGCAAGGCACGGTGCAGCTCCGCTTCGGTGGCCACTTGCAGGCTGATGTCGGTCTCAATGGCCATGAAACCTTCCAGTTGCTGATGTTCGTCCAGCAGCGGCTGTATCTCCATGGCCACCCAGTATTCGCGCCCGGATTTGCTGCGATTGAGGATATTACCCTTAAATGGTTGCCGGGCAGACAGTGCTTCGCTGATGCGGCGTATGGTTTCCTGGTCGGTGTCGGCGGTCTGCAGCAGCTTGCCTGGCGCGCACCCGCGCACCTCTTCCAGCGTGTAGCCGGTCAGTCGGGTAAAGCCTTCGTTTACCCAGCTGATGTGGCGCTGCTGGTCGGTAATGACGATGGCGTTGGTGGTGTGTTGTGCTACTTTGGCCAGTACTGCCAGGTCGCGGGTCATGCTGGCGGCCAGCTGCTGTGCCCGTCGCTGGTTGCGCATGAGCAGTCCGCTGGAAAGTGCGGCCAGCACACTGATGATCATACCCATGCCTCCCACCATCCACACGGACGTGCGTTGCAGACTGGCTTCGAAATGCAGGCTGCTACTGCTGCGTAGGGTAAGGGTGCGGCTGCCGACGCTTAAGCGCTGCTCGCGCTGAAAGCTGCGCTCGGCATTGCCATCTGCGCCGGCACGGCTGTTCAGGTGATTGTCGGCATCAAACACCAGGGTGCCGGGGGTGGGTAGCGGGCTGTCGTACAGTTCGAAATCCAGCTGTTGTTCGGTAACATCGGTGATGCCGCTCATCAGCATTTGCAGCGATACGGCACTGTAAACAAACACGGGTCTGGTGCCGGCTGGCATGCCGCTGCCGGCTGTGATCTGGGGCGGCAGGTGCAGCAGGATCATGTAGCCTGGGTAAGTCTGGCTACGGCGGCGGTAGTCCATTACCCCGCTCATGGTGACGCCTTCGCGGTGTTGCGCCAGTTGCAATGCGGCCAACCCAACCGGGTGTGCTGACAGATCGCGCCCCCACATGTCGCGGTTATCCGAACGGGGCTCGATATGCCGCACAATGTAGTGAAGCGGCTGCTCGCTAGCTGCACGAATGCGGAACTGTGGTGCTTGTTGCTGCTGCAGCTGTTGGTAGCGTGCCAGCTCGGAAGCGGGTACGGCGTCGATCAGGCCGAAGCCGATGACGCCGGGGAAGGCGGTCTTGAGCGACATGCCCTGTATATAGGCCTGGAAGCGTTCCGGCGTCAGCACCTTGCCGTCGCTGGCGGCGATAGCGTTGGCCGCACCGCGCAAACCGTACTCCGGCAGGGCAAAGCGGCGTTCTACCTCTGCGACCAAGCGTTCATGCAGCTTGTCGTAGCGTGCCGAGGCCTCTTTGGTGATGCGTTTGTCCAGTTCTCGGGTGCCAGCTGCCGTCAGTAACAAACCTGCCAGCAGAATCGCACAGCTGACCAGGTTGATGTTTGGGGTAGCTGATGGCGCGGTTTTACCGCTCTGGGGGGGCTGAAAGCCAATAGCCCGCCACGCCAGCAGCGGGCTGACCAGCAAGGCTAGCAAGAAGCCCTGCCATAGCAGGACAGGGCTGCTGCCTGCCCCCACCTGCAGTATTGGTAGCAGCAGTGCAAGCAGTAGCCCTGCCAGTGTTGTGATCAGCAAGACCTCCATCAGTATCTGCAGATAGAAAGCCTTTTTCTGCATGATCTTGCCCCTCGGCTGCAGGTAATGATTTTCTCATATTAGTGCATATGCGCTGGCGCACCTTGCATTGCCGGCAATGACGGTTTGTCAGTTCGAGCTGGCCAGCAGGCTACGGACCTGGCACCAGTCTTGCCACGCCTTGGCTTTTTCGGCCGGGCTACGTAGCAGGTAGGCGGGGTGAAAGGTAACCAGCAAGGGCACGCCGTGTGCCTGGTGTACTTGTCGACGCAGGCTACTGATAGCGACCTGGCTTTGTAGCAGCGTGTGCGCTGCAAAGCGGCCCAGTGCCACGATCAAGTGTGGCTGCAGGGTGTCGATCTGCCAGCGCAGGTAGTCTTGGCAGTGTGCAATTTCATCGGCAGCCGGGTTGCGATTGCCGGGTGGCCGGCATTTGATCACGTTGCAGATATAGACTTCCTGTTCGCTATTAATCCCCGCTGCAGCCAGCATGTTTTCCAGCAATTGCCCAGCTTTGCCGACAAAGGGTTGGCCCTGAAGGTCTTCCTGTTCACCAGGGGCTTCGCCGATGATCAGCAGCCTGGCCTTGGGGTTGCCTCTACCGATCACCACATTGCGACGCGTTTTCGCCAGCGCACAGCGTTGGCAGGTGGCTACCGCCTGATGTAATGCTTGCCAGTCGCCCGCAGGCACGCATGGTGTGTCTGGAAAGCCTGGCGAAGCGGGCGCAGATGGTTCGATAGCCATGGTGGCTGTTGGTGCTTGCACGGTAGCGGGTGAGAACGGTGCGGCTGCCGTTGTCTCGGGTGCTGAGCCTGCTGCCTGGTCTGTAGTGCCGGATAGCACAGGAGAAGCCTCATCGGCTGCTAGGTTGTGGCCGCGCCTTAGCCACAGCGGGCTGTGGCCGATTTCCTGTAATACAAAAGTACGGCGACTCATAGCATGGCTTTCATCAGCACCGCATCTTCGCGGCTGCCATCTGGAAGGCGGTAATAGGCTTTGCGCACAGCATAGTCCTGGAAGCCGTGCTTGCGATAAAGAGCTTGGGCACGCAGGTTGCTGCATCTTACTTCCAGAAACATCTGGCTGGCAGCATTTGCCTTGGCTTGCTGCATCACATGTGCTAACAGCAAGGAGGCCAAACCTTGGCCTTGATGGCGGACATGAATGAAGAAGTTCTGCAGGTGTGCCTCGTCCAGTACCTGCATCAGCACGGCAGCCCCTTGCAGTTGGCCCTGCTGCTGGCAAAGCCATACTGTGTCGTGGCCACTTTCCAGGGAGCTGGCATACATGACAGGCCCCCAGGCATGGGGGGTGGTTTCGGCTTCGGCTTGCGCGATGCGCTCGGCGTCCACCGGGCTGGCACGAAGATATTTATCCACGTTTTTGTTCGCGCTGTTCGGCCGCCGTGAGTGCAATCTTGTTGCGTACGTACAGTAGGTCGGCGCTGTTGCCCGCTGGGTAGCGGGCGGGTTCGGCTTGGTAGAGGGCAATGTAGTCACTGGCCAGCGGAACGGCAGCTATCAGTTGCAGACCTTGCTGTTCAAACGGCGCCAGACAGTCGCCTGCCACCGCTGTCAGCCCTGTCAGCGATAGCTGTGTGGCGGCGCCTACCGTGATGTCGCCTTGCTGCAGGCCATCGGCATAGCGCACGGCGTACACCTCACCCATACGCGCGTCTACCACCGCCAAACCGTTGCCTTGTGGCAGGTGGCGGGCAATCGCATCCAGCGTGCTGACGCCCACAATGGGAATATTGGCGGCGGTAGCAAGCCCCAGGGCGATACCGGCCGCGATGCGCAGGCCGGTAAACGCGCCCGGCCCCTTGCCATAAAGAATGGCATCCAGTTGCGATAAGGTCAGCTGCTGGTGCTGCAATAGTTGCTGAATGCCTGCCAGGATATGGTCCGAGTGGCCCTGACGCACCGTTTGGTGCCAGGTGTGCAGATGTTGGCCGCGACTGAGGGCAAGCGACAAATTGTTATTGGAACAGTCGATGGCAAGTAAATTCATCAGGGTCGATCAGAGTCCGAGTTCTTCTACCCATGCCAGGGCAGCAGTATGAATCAGGTTGAGTTGGTCTGGATCCAGCCCCAGCTTTTGCGCCAGGCTGGGCATGGCTGCATCGCCTGTTTCCAGCGCCACAGCCAGATGGAATAGCGGGCCGAGGGCGCCGCTCTGGTTAACCAGCACATCATGGATTTCGGCTGGCAGGCTGATGTGCTCCAGCACTGTGCGCATTGGCATGTCGAAAATCACATCCAACAGCGAGAACATGCCGGCAATAAAGGCATTGTCGCAGTGCTCGCTGCTCAGGCCGCAAGCCTGGCACAGGGTTTCCATCAGCCGTGCGCGGCTGACGGCCGTTTTTTGCAGCGCCGGCGCCAGGTGCTGGTTTTCGGTACTGGTGACCAGCAGCAGCGTCAGCCAGCGGTACAGCTTCTGGTAGCCCAGTACCGTGACTGCGTGACTGAAGGAACTGATGGTGGTGTTGAGCCCAGCGGCTGCCGAGTTGACGTAGCGCAGCAGTTTGAATGACAGCGCTACGTCGGACTTGAGTACTACCTCGATGTCCTTGATCGGCGCGTCAGCACGCAGCAGGTTCAGCAGTTTCAGCGTGTTGCTGAACGATGGGTGGATGACCTTGGCCGACAGTGTTTCAGGCTTGGCAAAGTAGTAGCCCTGGTAACCATCCAGCCCCAGGTCGCGGCAAAGATTGTAGTGCTGGTATGACTCGATGCGTTCACCGATCCGGATGACCGGGTAGCTGCGTAAACGTGCGGCCTGGCCCTGGAACTGGGCCGTGCTCAGGCTTTGCACATCCAGTTTCACGTAGTTGGCCAGTTCCAGCAGCGCGGCAGAGGGCGCATCGAACGAAAAGTCGTCCAGCGAGATGCCGAAGCCCAGCGAACGCAGGTAGCGTACCCGCGACACCACTTCATTGGTGGGCTGGATGTTGGCCGCGAGGTCCAGCACCACGCGACGCGGTGGCAGTAGCTCAAGAAAATCGCTGGTCAGCATGGCTTCACCGACATTGATGAAGGCCAGCTTGTTGCCGATCAGCCAGTTGGTGCCCATATTGTTGAGGGCGTTGACTAGCACCTGGGTATCAGCTTCCAGGGGGGCGTGGGGTGTGGCAGTCGCCGCGTCGTCTGCACGACGAAAAAGCAGCTCATAACCTATGAGCTGCTGATTTCTGTTCAAGACAGGCTGACGTCCCAGAAAGGCGGATGTCGACATGTTATAGGCTTAGTAAGAGTAGTTATCGGCGTTTCTCAACATGGTGCTACCACCGGTAGTGGCATCCATCTGGCCTGCCAGCAGGTCTTCCATGTCCAGCACCAAGACTACAGACCCGTCGCCGGACAGGGTGGCACCGGCTACGCCTTTCGGGCGGATATTCTGCAGCGGTTTGATCACCACATCGTCGCGGCCAACGAAAGAGTCTACCGCCAGAATAAAAGAGCGCTCTGCAGATTGCATCAGCACCCCAAAATTCGGCTTTTGCGTCGGCGCCCAGTTTAGCAGACCGGACAGGGTTTTCAGCGGCAGGATCTCGTCGCGAACCACGATAGTTGGGCGGCCGGAGACCTCCTGGATGGCGCTGGTGTCGATCGGAATGATTTCACGCACCATAGCCAGCGGGACGGCAAACGGCTGGTTGCAAGCACGTACCACCAGTACCGGCAGGATAGCCAGCGTCAGCGGCAGCGAGATGCTGATGCGGGTGCCTTCGCCCTGTACCGAGTTGATATCGATACGACCGTTCAGCTTCTGGATGTTGGTACGGACCACGTCCATGCCGACGCCGCGGCCGGAAACGCTGGATATCTGGTCTTTGGTGGAGAAGCCCGGCAGGAAGATCAGTTGCAGGCACTGTTTCTCATCCAGCGAGTTGGCAGTTTCGGCGTCGATCAGGCCCTTGGCAATGGCTTTGCGGCGCAGCACTTCCGGGTTCATGCCTTTACCGTCATCGGTAATTTCGATGACGATGTGATCGCCAACCTGCTCGGCGGTAAGTTCGATCAGCGACTGCGGTTTCTTGCCGATGGCAATACGCTCTTCTGGCGATTCCACACCGTGATCCACGGCGTTGCGCACCAAGTGCACCAGCGGGTCGTTCAGGTCCTCGATCATGGTCTTGTCGAGTTCCGTTTCCTCACCGGTAATGACCAGTTCCACTTCCTTGCCCAGTTGGCGGGCCAGGTCACGCGCCAAACGCGGGTATTTCTGGAACAGGCGGCCGATCGGCTGCATGCGGGTTTTCATCACCGCGTTCTGCAGGTCGCTGACCAGCAGGTCCAGCTGGCTGATGGCTTCATCCAGCGAACGCAGGGTGTTGGTTTCCATATTGCCCTGCAGGATTTCGGTACGCAGGGTAGTCAGGCGGTTTTTGGTGAGGCCGATTTCACCGGACAGGTTAAGCACCTGGTCCAGACGCACCGTGTCGATGCGGATGGTGTTTTCCTGGCCGGAAATCGGGCCACCGGTGGAGGGCGCCGGCTTGTTGGCGGGCGGCTTGTTGACCGCAGCCGGGACGGGTGCCTGTGCTACGGCAACCGTGGTAACTGGCTCTGGCATCGACGCGGCTTCTACAAAAGTCGTGGCAGCTGCCTGCATCTCTGGCACTACCGAGGCGGCAGCAACCGGTGCCGACTGTGCTTGCGGCTCGGCGCCGGTAACGGCTTGCTGCAGCGCAGCCCAATCCGGTTCGTTGCTTGCCGCAGCGACAGGGGCTGGAGCCGGTGCCGGTGCAATAACCGGTGCGGCGGCAGCTGGTGCCGCTTTGACGCCCGCGAGGTTGCCAGCCAATGCCGCATCCAGTGCGGCCAACATTGCCGGGTCGGGGTTGGGCGGTGGCAGGCCTTGCGACAGGGTGCCAAACATGTCACGCACGGCTCCGGTTGCATCCAGGATGACGTCCATCAGTTCGGAGGTCAGCGCCAACTCGGAGTTGCGCAGCTTGTCGAACAGGTTTTCAGTGCGATGGCAGATGGTGACCATCGGCGCGACATTCAGGAAGCCTGCACCGCCCTTGATGGTGTGGAAGCCGCGGAAGATATCGTTGAGCAAGGCACGGTCGTTTGGCCTTTTCTCAAGCTCTACCAGCTTGTTATCCACATCGGACAGTAGCTCGGTCGACTCTAGTAAGAAATCCTGAAGAAGTTCTTCCATTCCGGCGAAGTCGCTCATTTTTGCTTCCTTTGTATGTCGACTTAATGCTTGTTCTCGGTTGACAGCTTAGAAACCCAGGCTGTCGAGCAGGTCATCCACTTGCTGCTGGCTGGTCACTACATCGGTACGACCATCGGGGTTGACGACCGGGCCGTTGAGCAGCTCGGTGTTGATGTCCATTTTGCGGTCGGCCGGCAGGTATTCGATCAGCACGGTCAGCAGCTCCGACTCCAGCGTCTTTACCATCTCCATGACCTTCTTGATGACCTGGCCGGTCAGGTCCTGGAAGTCCTGCGCCATCACGATTTCCAGTAACTGATTACTGGTGGCGTCGGTTTGCTTCGGAACCAGGCTTAGGTAAGCGCGGGTGTCTTGCGCCAGTTGCTTGAACTCTTCAGTGCTGAGCTTGTTGGCAAACAGCAAGTCCCAGCGCTGATTGAGCTGATCGGCTCGCGCTTGAAGGTCATCCTGGATCGGCTTGGCAATATCGGTAGCGTTCAACACGCGCTCGGCGGCGTTGGCAGTCAGCGTCGCGATATAGCTGAGGCGGTCTTTGGCATCCGGAATGGCGTCGGCAACCCGCTCCAGCGATTTGTCGTAGCCAAGCTCGCGCAAGGTGTCGTGCAGTTTGCGGGTCATCTGGCCGATCTGTGCATACATGCCCATGACCTGCTCTTGGCTCATTTCAACCGGTGCCGCAGCCGAGGGCTGCCCTGCAGCAGGGGCTGCCTGCTGCTGTGTTGCTGCAATGCTGTCAAAAAGTGCTTCCAGCTCTGGAGAGTCGCCACTTTCAAGAAGGTGATCAGACACGATTACTCCTCCTCAACCGCTCAATATTCGCGATAATCGATGTTATTTGTTCAGGTTCTGGAAGATCTTGTTCATCTTTTCTTCCAGGGTGGCGGCGGTAAACGGTTTCACGATGTAGCCACTGGCGCCTGCTGTTGCAGCTTCGATGATGTTCTCGCGTTTTGCTTCGGCGGTAATCATCAGGAAGGGCATGTGCTTGAGTTGCGCGTCGGCACGTACCGCGCGCAGCAACTCGATACCCGTCATGTTGGGCATGTTCCAGTCGGATACGATGAAATCGAAGTGCTGGGTTTTCAGCTTGTGCAGTGCGACCTGTCCATCTTCGGCTTCATCTACATTGGTGAAGCCCAGTTCTTTCAACAGGTTGCGCACGATGCGTCTCATGGTGGAAAAGTCATCCACAACGAGGAAACGGAGGTTTTTATCTGCCATTGGCTTTGTCCTGACCAAGTATGGGTGTTTAACCCGCTATTTTAGCGTTGCAGGAACGGAATTAAAGTGTCTGCAAGAATCGCGGGGTCAAATTTTGCCACGTAGGCATCCACACCGACGCTAGTGCCCATGGCACGGTTGGCGTTAGACGACAGCGAAGAGTGCATGATGACCGGGATGCCGTTGAAGCGATGGTCGGATTTGATCAGTTTGGTCAGCACGTAGCCGTCCATTTCCGGCATTTCGGCGTCTACCAGGATGAGCTTCAGCGTATCGTGCAGATTTTCGTTTTCCGACCAGTTACGGTTGGCCAATACTTGCAGTTTGTCCCACGCTTCTTTGCCGTTGTTGGCCTGATGGTATTTGAGGCCCATCTTGTCCAATACGCTGCTGATTTCCTTGCGCGCGACGACCGAGTCGTCCACGAAGAAGACATATTGGTCTTGTTCCAGCTGGGCGGTTGGGATGTCCGGGACGCGTGTTTCACCTACCACGCTGGCGAGAATCTGCTCGACATCTAGAATGGAAACCAGCTTGCCGTCGTCCAGCTCGGTAACGGCGGTAATCAGCGTCTGCTGGGTGGTGCTCATCACGTTTTCCGGCGCGCGCACTTTGTCCCAGTCCACACGGATGATGCGGTCAACCGAATCCACCAGAAATGCCTGGGTGCTCTTGTTGAACTCGGTCACGATCATGGTGCCGTAGGTGGTGGTTTCGGTTTCGCAGCCGATGAATTTGGCCAGCGAAATTACCGGGATGATGTTGCCGCGCAGTGACAGCACACCCTCAACACCAAAGGGCATGTTGGGCGTGCGCGTGATGAACGGGGTTTGCGATACCTCGCGCACCTTGAATACGTTGATACCAAACGTCTCGCGCGTCCCCAGCGAGAACAGCAGGATTTCCATCTTGTTTGAGCCCGCCAGCTTGGTGCGGGCGTCCACGCTGGCCAGAAGGGATGCGTCAGATGCTGCCATGGCTATTCCTTTTTATTCCAGAGATTATCGAGTAGCTCAGATTTTCAGCATCTCGCGAATTTTCATCGAGAGCTTTTGTGGTTCAAATTTGGACACGTAAGCGTCCACACCGACGGATTCGCCCAGCTTCTGGTTGGATTGGCCAGACAGCGACGAGTGCATCAGTACCGGAATGCCGGCAAAACGCGGGTCGGACTTGATCATCTTGGTCAGCATATAGCCGTCCATTTCCGGCATTTCCACATCGGTGAGTACCAGATGCACGATGTCTTTCAGCTTGCGGCCAGCCAGTTCAGCCTGGTTGGCCATGCGTTGCAGATCGTCCCAAGCTCGCATGCCGTTGATGGCATAAGCGTATTTCACCTGCATGGCCTGGAAGGTACGTTCGATCTGCTTGCGCGCTACTGCCGAGTCATCGGCGAAGTACACCATGCGTTCTTCTTTGAGCGGTTCGATGTTCACGAACTGGTGTTCGTCACCATACATGGCGGTTTCTGCAAGCACTTTCTCTACGTCCATCATCATCACCAGGGTCCCGCCATCCAGTTCGGTCACCGCTGTGACCAAGCCGCCCATGCGGTTGGTGATCATGTCGGGCGGCACGCGCATGGCAGCCCAGTCCAGGCGCAGGATGGTGTCAACGGCCTCAACCAGGAAGCCTTGGGTGTGGCCGTTGTACTCGGTCACGATCATGATTTCCGGGCGCTTGTCGGAGATGATGCCGGCGTATTTGGCCAGATCGATCACCGGAACCAGACTGCCGCGCAGGCTCACCATGCCCTCTACCGAGGCAGGCATTTCCGGCGCCGACGTGATTTCCGGGGTGCGCATCACTTCGCGCACCTTGAAGACATTGATGCCAAACGTCTCTTTCCTGCCGGTTCTCTGGTCAATGCCCAGGGAGAAAAGCAGGATCTCCAGTTTGTTAGTGCCGGCCAGCTTGGTGCGGGCATCGATTTTTTTGAGTAGTTCAGACACGGAAACCTCCGGAGGTTGGCTGTCGTTCAACGTGATCACTGACAATACTATTCATACTATTTCCACGCAAAAAGGCTAGGCGAGTTTGCTTGCCGTTGCACTTTGTCAGTATGACGCGGCTGTCTTACGTCCATTATCATACTGTTCAATCATGTTTTACAAATGATGTATCGCAACTGAACGAGGTTTTAACAATGAACGCGGATGAGCGTCAGCTGCGCAGCGCGCTGGAACACTTCAACAGTGTGACGGACAACCTGATTCAGGCCTATCAGTTGCTGGAAGCGCAGGTGGCTGAACTCAATGTCAAGTTGCAAGTTGCCAACGACGAGCTGGTGGCCAAGTCGGTTGCCAACGAGCAGTTGGCTGCCAAGCTGTCCACCCTGTTGCAAGTGATGCCTGCTGGCGTGTTGGAACTGGACGAGGAGGGCAGGGTAGTAGCGCTGAATGCCGCAGTGCAGAGCTATCTGCCAGGTTTGCTGCCTGGTGCTCTTTGGCAGCTGGAGGAGCATTTTCACAGTGGTGAGCAAGAGGGGGTCTACGTCAGCAAGCAAGGCGGGCAACATTTTACTGTTCTGGCATGTCCGTTGCCGGGTACTGGTGCCTTTTTGCTGATGGTGGACGTGAGCAAGCTGCATCACCTGCATCAGCAGTTGGCGCAGCAGGAACGGTTGGCGGTGATGGGGCGGATGGCAGCGTCATTGGCGCACCAGATTCGCACCCCCTTGGCCACGGCCTTGCTGTATGCGGCCAACTTGCAGCGTGATGATTTGCCTGCCGATGGCCGCTCCCGCTTCGCGGGTAAGGTCGTCAACCGTTTGCAAGCACTGGAAAGTCTGGTGCAGGACATGTTGCGCTTTGTACGCATTGGCCCAACGGATGGCGGTAATGAACCGTTTGCATTGATGCCAGTGCTGGCCGAGCTGGAGGCTGTGATAGGCCCGCAGCTACAGGCAAAGCAATTGCAATGGCAGCCGCAAATCGACGGTGATGCCATCGTCGCCGGTCGACGCTCCGATTTGCTGGGTGCGCTGGTCAACCTGCTAGAGAATGCGTGTGAGCATGCGCCTGTAGGCTCGCGGCTGACCCTGCAAGCAAGGTTCGAAGCAGAATTTTACGTCATACGGGTAATAGACCAAGGCAAAGGCGTGCCCGAGCAGGTAGAATCACAAATCTTCGATCCCTTCTTTACTACAAGGGCAAATGGCACCGGTCTCGGGCTTGCCATTGTCAAACGCGTAGTCGAGGATATGAAGGGACAGATACATTATCTGCGCGATAGTCGTGGCACCGTGTTCGAGCTACTGCTACCCGTGCAGGCAACCGTGTAAGCCATACCTGGTGAGGATTCTATGAAGCCGATCGTCAAAATTGAAGGCAAGACCGGCGTGGTCTTGCTTATTGGTCAGTTCGATTTCAACGTGCACAAGGATTTCCGGGCTGCCAGTCAAGAGCTGCTGGAAAATGCCGAAATCACTCACATTGATGTCGATTTCGATCAGGTACCCTATCTGGACAGTTCTGCCCTTGGCATGCTGCTGCTGCTCAAAGAGCGTGCTGGTGCCGCCGGCAAGGAGCTGGCGCTGGTCAATTGCAAGGATACCGTGCGCCAGGTGCTGGAAATCGCCTGCTTTACCAAGCTGTTTACCATCCGCTAGACCCCCTGGCTTCTGTTTGCCACATTTATTGCCATTGTTTGGCATGCTTGGGTAGATAAGCGGCTATGCATTAGCTATATGATGTAAAAACCAGATGGCTGGAAGCGTGTTTTCGTTTAAATTGTGAACCTACCTACTTTCATGGATTGCTGAGTCTATGGCTAAAAGAATTCTAACGGTGGACGACTCCGCCTCTATTCGCCAGATGGTTGCCTTCACGCTGAAAAGCGCCGGTTACGAGGTGGTAGAAGCTTCCGACGGCAATGCCGGTCTGTCCAAAGCCCAAGCAGTACAAGTAGATCTGGTGCTCACAGACCAGAACATGCCCGGCATGGATGGTTTGACGCTGATCCGCTCGCTGCGCCGTCTGCCCAACTATGCATCGGTACCTATCCTGATGCTCACTACCGAGTCCAGTGACCAGATGAAAGCCCAAGGCCGTGCTGCCGGCGCTACCGGCTGGCTGGTCAAACCGTTCGACCCGCAAAAACTGGTCGACGTTGTACGTCGTCTTGTCGGTTAAACCCTCAGCATAACTATCCAGAACCAGGGGGCGCTCATGACATTTGACATGTCGCAGTTCCATCAGGTGTTTTTTGATGAAACTGCCGAACACTTAGTCAATATGGAGTCGCTGCTGCTGGCGATAGATGTCATCCAGCCGGAGTCCGAAGACCTTAACGCCATCTTCCGTGCCGCCCACTCTATCAAGGGCGGTGCAGCGACCTTCGGCTTCACTGACCTGGCAGACCTGACACACGTACTGGAAAATTTGCTGGACAAGGTGCGCAAGGCCGAATTACCGCTAAGTCGTGACATTGTTGATGCCTCCCTGCTGTCTGGCGACTTGCTCAAGGAAATGCTGGCCTTTCATCGTGGTGATGCCCCGGTCGAGGCTAGCCGTATCGAGTCACTCAAGCAAACCCTGGTCAGTCTGTCGCAACCGGTTATCCACAGCCCAGCCCACCCTCCTGTCACGTCCTCTGCTTCCACCGCACGCAGTCGTCTGCATATTGAATTACACCCGCCGTTACCCATGCACGAGGCCGATGTGTGGGAACGGTTATCAGCGCTTGGGTCGTTGCAGCATATTCAGCCATTGGACGAAAGCGTGGCCCCGCCTCAACCCGGCCTTGCCTTGCTCGATACCGCCACGCCTTGTGTCGAGGTGGAGGAGATGCTGGCTTTCCTGCTAGCGCCGCAGTCGTTCCGTGTGGTGGAAGACTTCACGGTGGAGGACGATGGTGTTGGGTTCTTTGCGCTGCCGCCGTCAGCCGCTAGCCAGGATGTCGCTTTTGAGGACGACGGTTTTGGTCTGTTCGCCCCGCTGCCGGTTGCTGCAGATACTCCGTCTGCTGCTGCTGACGTGGCCTTTGAAGAAGACGGTTTTGGTCTGTTTGCGCCATTGCCCGCTACCGCCCCGCCGGCTCAGGAAGGTGTGGCGTTTGAAGAAGACGGTTTCGGTTTGTTCGCGCCGCTGCCTGCTGCCCCGCTTGTTGCGCCGCCAGTGGCACAGGGTTCGCCGGTGGTGGCCAGGGATGTACCGCGCAGTGAGCACAAAATCGCCGCTACGGCTAGTAGTGGCGAGAATTCCATTCGCGTTAGCACCGACAAGGTAGACCTGTTGCTCAACCTGGTGGGTGAACTGGTGATTACCCAGTCCATGCTGATGCAGTATGGTTCCGGGCTCGATTCGGTAGAGCACGAAAACCTGCTTAACAGCATTTCGCTACTGCAGCGCAACTCGCGCGAGTTGCAAGAGGCGGTGATGTCGATCCGCATGATGCCGATTGCGTTTGTGTTCAACCGCTTTCCCCGAGTTGTCCGTGATCTTGCCGGCAAGCTGGACAAGCAGGTGGAGCTGAAAATGGTGGGCGAAAACACCGAGCTCGATAAAGGCTTCATCGAGAAACTGTCCGATCCGCTGACCCACTTGGTACGCAACAGTCTTGATCACGGCATCGAGTCGCCAGAAGTGCGGCGTGCCAAAGGCAAGAAAGCCGTTGGTCTGCTGACGTTGCGTGCTTTCCACGAGGGGGGCAGCATCGTGATCGAAGTCACCGACGACGGTGCCGGCCTGCGTCGTGACAAGATTCTGGCCAAAGCTCGGGAAAGCGGGCTGCCGGTGTCGGATGCCATGAGTGACAGCGAAGTGTGGGCATTGATTTTCGAGCCGGGCTTTTCAACTGCTGCCGAGGTTACCGACGTATCTGGCCGCGGTGTCGGCATGGATGTCGTACGCAAGAACATTGTCGGGATGGGCGGTCGTATCGATATCAGCAGCATGGTCGATATCGGTACCACCATGACCATTCGCTTGCCGCTGACGTTGGCGATCATGGACGGCATGTCGATCAAGATTGCCGATGAAACTTATGTATTACCGCTGAACTACATTCTGGAATCGTTGCAGCCCAAGCCGTCCGAGGTCAAGACTATCGCCGGTCGCGGCCTGGTAGTGAGTGTGCGTGGCGAGTATCTGCCCATCATCGGGGTGGGTGAGTTCTTTGCCATCCAGCCGCAATTGGCGCAGCCGGACAAAGCCATTCTGATTATCGTCGAGTCTGGCGGCCAGAAAGTGGCGCTGATGGTGGACGAACTGTTGGGCCAGCAACAATTTGTCGTCAAGAACCTGGAAGCGAACTACCGCAAGGTAGAGGGCTTATCCGGGGCAACAATCATGGGTGACGGCCGGGTGGCCCTCATCCTGGATGTGGCCGCTATCGTGCGTGCCAATCTGCAGAAATCCCACGGCGAAGTGCTGATGGCTTAGCCGTGTTTACAGTAACAGATAAGGTGTCAGCCATGGACGCTAGCAAGAACGGGGAGACCGATAAGGTCAGGCGCGAATACCTGGTATTTACACTGGGTAACGAAGAGTACGGCATCGACATCCTCAAGGTGCAGGAGATTCGTGGTTATGACGCGGTGACGCGGCTGGCCAAGTCGCCGGATTTCATCAAGGGCGTCATTAATCTGCGTGGGCATATCGTGCCCATCGTGGATATGCGAATCAAGTTCGATGTTGGCAACGTCATTTATAATGACTTCACCGTTGTCATCATCCTCAATGTGCTGAATCGCACCGTAGGCATGGTTGTCGATGGTGTATCCGACGTGATCGAGCTGGCCGGAGATGATATCCGCCCGGCACCTGAATTCGGTTCAGTGATGAACACCAACTATATCCAGGGCTTGGGTGTGGTAGGTGAGCGCATGATCATCATGGTGGATATCGAAAAGCTGATGAGCAGTGACGAGATGGCGCTGATGGATGCCACCGTTGCGGCCAACGTTTAACACAGGGGACAAGCATGAAAGTCAAACAGCTATTGATACTCGGGTTCGGTGTGCTCCTGACCCTGATTGCGGCCTCCTCGATTCTGGCCGTCACGCGTCTGAACGCCATCATTGATAGTGGATGGGAGATTACCGAGAACCACATGCCGCGTGCGGCAGCCGTCAACAAGGTTTTTGATAATCTTAATGCGACAGCCCGTGGTGTACGCACTGCCATGCTGGCAGATGACCCGCAGATCGCACTGCAACAAGTCCGCGAGCTGGACGAGCAGTTGGGCAATATTGACGAAGCATTCGCTGTGCTGAAACAGCGACCGCCTGAGGACGAGTCGATTGCCATGCAGGCAGCTTTGCTGAAAGCCGATGCCGACTACCGCGCACGGCTCAAGCAGTTTGTCGCCCTGTTCAATGCCGGCCAGTTGCCAGAGGCGAAAACCTACCTGTTTACCCAGCTGCGTGAGGCGCAGATGGCTTACCAGAAGGCAGTGGAAGCGCTGGTGGCTTACGAAGAGGGCAATGCTCGTGAACACGGCGAGCACCTGCAGACGGAAGCCAAGTCATCGCTGCTGGTAACACAGGGGTTCCTGGCAGCTTCGCTGATTATCGGTTTGCTGGCAGCCTACTTGATTGGTCGCTCGCTGTTCCGTGTTATTGGTGGTGAGCCGTCCGAAGCGGCGCAGTTGATGAAAGAGCTGGCGCAAGGTGAGGTGACCAGCAGCCTGAATGTGACGGACAAAGATAACAGCAGCCTGTTCTATTACATCAAACAGGCCGCCGACAAGGCGCTGGAAAACATCCGTGTGCGCAATGCGCTGGATACTGCAGCCACCAATGTCATGATTGCCGACGCCAATGGCATTGTGGTGTATACCAACGGCGCAGTCATGAACATGCTGGCCGCTGCTGAAGCCGATATCCGCAAAGAACTGCCAGGTTTCTCGGCACGCAATATTATCGGCAGCAATATTGACGGCTTCCATAAGCGGCCCGAGCATCAGCGCAATATGCTGGCTACCATGCGCGGTTCGCACCAGGCCCAGATCAATGTAGGCGGCCGTTCCTTCACGCTGGTTGCCACCCCGATGACCAGTGCCGGCGGCAAAGCGATCGGCACCATTGTTGAATGGCAAGACATTACCGAACAGCTGCGCCAGCAGAACCTGGACAAGGAACGCCGTCTGGAAGAGCAGCGCCTGCTGGAAGAAAACACTCGCATCCGCAAAGCGCTGGACAACGTGTCGTCCAATGTGATGATCGCCGACAACAACCGTACCATCATCTACATGAACCGCAGTGTGCAGGAGATGCTGCAAACCGCCGAAGCCGATATCAAGCGCGTACTGCCCAACTTTGATACCCGCAAGCTGCTGGGTGGCAGCATGGACGGCTTCCACCGCAACCCTGCCCACCAGCGCGATTTGCTGGCCGCCCTGCAGACTACCCACAGCAGCCAGATCAATATTGGCGGTCGCACCTTCCGTTTGGTGGCCAATCCGGTGTTTAGCGATAGTGGCGAGCGTATCGGCTCGGTGGTGGAGTGGACTGACCGTACTGAAGAAGTGCGTGTCGAAAAAGAAGTATCCGAAGTGGTGGGGGCCGCGGCCAACGGCGACTTCAGCCAGCGCATTCCGCTAGACGGCAAGACCGGTTTCTTCGCTACCCTGTCAGGCCAGGTTAATCAGCTGATGGACGTGACCAGCCGTGGCTTGGGCGATATTGCCCAGGTACTGTCCGGCCTGGCTGCTGGTGATCTGACCCGTACCATCGAGGCGGAATACGATGGCATGTTTGGTCAACTGCGCGACGACACCAACCTCACCGTGTCGCGCCTGAAGGAAATCGTTACCAATATCAAGGAAGCCACCGACGCCATCAATACGGCGGCGCAGGAGATTTCTGCCGGTAACGTCAACCTGTCCAGCCGTACAGAGCAACAGGCCGCCAGCCTGGAAGAAACCGCGTCCAGCATGGAAGAAATCACCAGCACGGTGAAGCAGAACGCCGAGAACTCGCGCAAGGCCAACAGCCTGGCCGTGGGGGCTTCCGATATCGCTTCGCGTGGTGGCGACGTGGTAGGCCGCGTGGTGTCCACCATGAACGAGATCAACGAGAGCGCCACCAAGATCGTGGACATCATTAGCGTGATCGACGGCATTGCATTCCAGACCAATATCCTGGCGCTGAACGCGGCGGTGGAGGCCGCGCGTGCCGGTGAGCAGGGGCGTGGTTTTGCTGTGGTGGCCAGCGAAGTGCGCAATCTGGCACAGCGGTCGGCTGCTGCTGCCAAAGAAATCAAAGGCCTGATCGGCGACTCGGTAGAGAAAGTGGAATCCGGCACCCGTCTGGTGGACGAGGCTGGCCGTACCATGGAAGAAATCGTGTCCTCCATCCGTCGTGTGACCGACATCATGAGCGAGATCTCGGCCGCGTCGATCGAGCAGAGTTCGGGTATCGAGCAGGTGAACCTGGCCGTTAGCCAGATGGACGAGAACACCCAGAAGAATGCGGCGCTGGTGGAAGAGGCGGCTGCGGCAGCCGAGTCGCTGGAAGAACAGGCGGCCAACTTGCGTGATGCTGTTGCCATCTTCAAGGTAGACCAGCACGCCGCCAAGCCGGTGCGCAGCGAACGCAAGCCCGTTACCGTTGCCCGAGCTATTGCTGTTTCCGAACCGGTGCAACGCAAGGCGCTGCCGCTTAGCAACCCGCACCCGGTGCGTCCGGTGGCAACGGATGAAGGCGAGTGGGAGGAATTCTGAGCACTGCATCCGATCAGGACAGCGTCTTTGCGCGAGATCTTCACTTCACGGATGAAGATTTCCACATCGTGCGCGAGCTGTTGTACGACAGAACCGGCATTGCACTGACTGCTGTCAAGAACCACATGGCGTACGCCCGGCTGGCCAAGCACGTCCGCCGGCTGGGTGTGCGCCGTTTTTCCGATTACCTCGCTTTGCTACGGTCGGAAGAAGGTGCGAGTGAGTGGGAACACTTCATCAATGCGCTCACTACCAATCTGACCTCATTCTTTCGCGAAGCGCACCATTTCGACATGCTTGGGCAGCACGCGCAGCAACACGCTAGCAGTGGCGAGCCTTACCGAGTTTGGAGTTCGGCGTCTTCTACTGGCGAAGAGCCATATTCCATCGCGATGACGCTGGACCCTTTGCTGCGCGCAGGCAACTATCAGATTGTTGCTTCCGACATTGATACACATGTACTGCAGAAGGCTGCTACTGGCGTGTATGCGCTAGAGCGAATTGCCAAACTGAGCGACAGCCAGCTCAAGCAGTTTTTCTTGCGTGGTAAAGGCGTCAATGAAGGCATGGTCAAGATCAAGTCCGGTCTGATGCGGCATATGGAATTTCGCCAGATCAACTTGGTCGATCGCAGCTGGCCGGCTATCGGCCAGTTCGATGTGATTTTCTGCCGCAATGTGCTGATTTATTTCGATAAACCAACCCAGGCCGGTATTCTCGAGCATTTCGCTCAGTACCTTAAGCCGCACGGTCTATTGCTGCTGGGGCATTCCGAAAACATCCAGCACATTACCGAAACCTTCACGCCATGCGGCAAGACTGCCTACCGCCTGGTCAACGGAAGAACATCATGATTCAGGGCCGCAAGATACGGGTAGCGGTGGTCGATGACTCCACGCTGATACGCGAGCTTCTGGGCAAGATCATCAACGAACAGCCGGACATGGAAGTGGTGGCCTACGCACCCGATCCGGTGGCTGCGCGTGAGCGTATTCGTGAGAGCAACCCGGACGTTATTACGCTGGACGTGGAAATGCCGCGTATGGACGGGCTGGAGTTCCTGCGTCGCTTGATGAGCTTGCGGCCAACGCCGGTGCTGATGATCTCGTCGCTTACCGCAGCGGGCTCCGACACTGCGCTGCGCGCACTGGAGCTCGGCGCGGTGGACTGTATTGCCAAGCCACAGCTGGATATCAGCCGCGGCATGCTGGACTATGCCGAGATGATCTGCGACAAGATTCGTGGCGCGGCAGAGGCGCGGGTGCGCTTGCCGGCACGTTTCATCCCAAGGGATACGCCGCCGCCCGCAGCGCCGCCTCCTGCCAAGTTGGTCTGGCTCCGCCGCGATGCCGTCATCGTCGTGGGCGCCTCTACTGGCGGCACCGAGGCCTTGCGCGAGTTTTTGTCGGCGCTACCGGCCGACACGCCGCCTGTGCTGGTCGTGCAGCATATGCCGGAAAACTTCACGCTGTCGTTTGCCCGCCGTCTCGACCAGAGCTGCGCGATGACGGTATGCGAGGCTAGCCACGGCCAGCCGGTGCTGGCTGGCAACGTTTACATCGCGCCGGGTCACTCTCATCTCAGTCTGCGCCGTGCCGCCAACGGCAGTCTCGAAACCGTGCTGGACCAGAACGAGCCGGTCAACCGTCACCGCCCGGCCGTGGACGTGCTGTTCGACTCTGCGGCCAACTTGCTGGGCAAGCGTGCGGTTGGCGTGATCCTCACCGGCATGGGCAAGGATGGCGCCGCCGGCATGCTGCGCATGCGCGAAGCCGGTGCTTACAATATCGGGCAGGACCAGGCCAGCTGTGTGGTGTACGGTATGCCCCGTGCTGCTTACGAGATTGGGGCCGTGCACGAGGTAGTGCCCCTTGGGCAGATTGCCGAACGCCTGCTGGCCTATCTGGCTGGTAAAAGTACCAGGGAGAGTGTATGAGCAGCCCCGGTACTGCGCAGCACCGCTATTTCGACAAACAATTCAACCGCGCAGCCGCCAAGCTGTTGCCCGGGGAGTACCAGGCTGCCGAAGACGGCTTGTTGCTGGTGACCGTACTCGGCTCCTGTGTTTCGGCCTGCCTGCGTGACCGCAAGACCGGCATCGCCGGCATGAACCACTTCATGCTGCCAGACCAGGGCAGCAGTAACAGCGACCGCCTGATGCCGGCCCGTTTCGGTACCCATGCGATGGAATTGCTGATCAACGACATGCTGAAGCTGGGCGCCAACCGTAGCACACTGGAAGCCAAGGTATTCGGCGGCGGCAACGTCATTGCCGGCATGACCACGGTAAACATCGGCCAGCGCAATGCCGGTTTCGTGCGTGCCTTCCTGGCGCAGGAAAACATCCCCATCGTGGCGGAAGACCTGGGCCTGGACATTGCCCGCAAGATTTACTTCTTTACCGATAGCGGCAAGGTGATGGTGAAGAAGATCAACCCGCAGCAGACGCTGGTGCAGGAAGAAGAAAGCTACCGTCGCCGTATCGATCGCGATACCGAGCAGAAGCACGGCGGCGATATCGACCTGTTCATTTAGGGTTGCCAGCTTGGCATGCCGGATAAAAGGTTGGCCGCGGCCAACCTTTTTTGTGCCTAGCGTTCCAGTAGCGGCAGTTTGCCGCTTTGCGCGGCCCAGTGTTCGTGGTCCGGCAGCGGTGCCTTCTGGGTGGTGATCACCGGCCACTGCGCCGCCAGTTCGGCGTTCAGTGCCAGCATGTGGGCCTGGTCGGCCGGCAGGTCGCTATCGGTGGTGATGGCGTCAATCGGGCACTCGGCAATGCACAGCGTGCAGTCGATGCATTCGTCGGGGTCGATGGCCAGAAAGTTGGGCCCCTCGTGAAAGCAGTCCACCGGGCACACCGACACGCAGTCGGTGTATTTGCATTTGATGCAGGCTTCGGTTACAACGTGCGTCATCGTACAGCCCTCCGTGCGTGCTGGTTTCTTCTTCATTGTTGTCGTCTTTTTCCGCCATGTCAGCCTCGATTGTTCCCGTGGTACCGCGCCCTTACCGTGGCCGTTTCGCGCCCAGCCCAACCGGCCTGCTGCACGCCGGCTCGCTCAGTACCGCCGTCGGCAGCTATCTGGAAGCCTGGGTGCACGGCGGCGAGTGGTGGCTGCGCATCGAAGACCTCGATCCGCCTCGCGAAATGGCGGGTGCCGCCGATGCCATCCTGCGCACGCTGGACGCCTTCGGCTTCGAGTGGCAAGGCGAGCTGGCGTGGCAGCACGACCGCCACGAGCTGTACCGTGCCGCGCTGGCGCAGCTGATGGCGCAAGGGCACGCCTACGGCTGCGCCTGCACCCGCAAGGAAATTGCCGCCGCCGGCCTGCGCGGCCCCGACGGCATGGTCTACCCCGGTACGTGCCGTCACGGGGTGGCCGCCGGGCGCGAGGCGAGGGCGTGGCGGCTGCGCGTGCCCGACGCCGAGCTGGCGTTCGACGACCGTCTGCAAGGCCGCTACGCACAGCAGCTGCAGCGCGATATCGGCGACGTGGTGTTGCTGCGGGCCGATGGTTTCTGGGCCTACCAGCTGGCGGTGGTGGTGGACGACATCGCGCAGGGCATGACCGATATCGTGCGCGGTGCCGACCTGCTGGTGTCCACGCCGCGTCAGCTATGGCTGCGGCAATGCCTGGGCGGCGAGCCGGTAACGCATTGCCATCTGCCGGTGCTGACCAATGCCGCCGGCGAGAAACTGTCCAAGCAGACGCTGGCGCCCGCCATCGATGCGGCCAACGTGGTGCTGCAGTTGCGTCAGGCACTGGCCTGGCTGGGTCACCCGGTGCCGGCAGACGTACAGACGCGCGACGAGATCTGGCAGTGGGCGCGACAAAACTGGCAGCTGGGCAGGGTGCCGGCCGGGCCTATCGTCCTGGCATAGCCAAACAACGCTATAATTTTGTGCAAAGCAGCAGGGCCTCGGCGTCGGGGCCCTGTTTGTTTTATGGCGTAGCTGCAGGCCATGCAGCGCGTTACACCACGCTCCGGGACAGGGGCGGGTGTCAGGACATCAGCAAAAACCCGAGAACAATCAGGATTTTCCATGCCATACCCGTTTTACCGCACGCAGTGGGCGTGCCTTGTCGCTTTGCCGGTTTTCCCTGAGCTGAAAGGAGCGCGCCATGACTAAGGCCGCACCGGGCAAGCTCGGTTTCTGGATGTGTACCGCCCTGGTGGTGGGCAATATGATCGGCTCCGGCGTGTTCTTGCTGCCGGCCTCGCTGGCGCAGTACGGCGCCTCGTCGCTGATCGGCTGGACCATCACCTCGCTGGGCGCCATCTGCCTGGCGCTGGTATTTGCCAAACTGGCCACCCTGCTGCCGCACAAGGCCGGGGGGCCGTACGCTTACATCCATGAAGGTTTCGGCGATTTCGCCGGCTTCCTGATTGCCTGGGGCTACTGGATTGCGCTGTGGGCCGGCAACGCCGCGCTGACCGTGGCCGGTGTCAGCTACCTGGGGGTGTTCTTTCCGGTACTGAACCAGAGCAATCTGGCTGCCGGCGCCACCGCCATCGGCCTGATCTGGCTGGTGACCTGGATCAACAGCCGCGGCCCGCAAAGCTCCGGCCGTGTGGCGATCGTGACTACGCTGATCAAGCTGCTGCCGCTGGGCGGCGTCACCATCGCCGGCCTGCTGTACCTGAACCCCGACTTCGTACAGTTCAACCCGCAGCACAAGCCGCTTGGCGAGGCCATTCCCGCCACCATGGCGCTGACGTTGTGGGCGTTTCTGGGGCTGGAGTCGGCGTCGGTACCCGCTGGCGATGTGGACCAGCCGCAGCGCACCATTCCGCGCGCCACCGTGCTGGGTACCCTGATTGCCGCCGGCCTGTACATCCTCAGTACCATCGCGTTGCAGGGGCTGATGCCGGCCAGCCAGTTGGCCGCGTCCAGCGCGCCGTTTGCCGATGCTGCCCGCCAGCTGTGGGGCGACTGGGCCTACTACGCGGTAGGCCTGGGGGCGGTGGTATCGTGTTTCGGTGCGCTGAATGGCTGGTGCCTGATGCAGGGCCATATCCCGGCAGCCGCAGCGCGCGATCATTTGTTCCCGCATTTTTTCACTCGTGAGAATCGTGCCGGCGTCCCCATCGTCGGCCTGATGTTGTCTACCGTGCTGGTGACCATCCTGCTGGCCAGCAAATACGCGGGCGGCGATAGCGGCGTGCAGATTTTCGAGTTCGTGATTTTACTGGCCACCGCCACCACGCTGCTGCCGTACGCCTTCTGTGCCATGGCGCTGCTGGCGGTGATGCTGAAGCGCCATCGCCAGTTCAGCCGTCGCGACTGGTACGCGCCGCTGGCGTTCTCGTTTGGCGGCTTCATCTTTGCCATGTGGACTATTTACGGTTCCGGCGCCGAGGTGGTGATGTGGGGCGTGCTGCTGCTGCTGGCCGGCCTGCCGATCTACCTGTGGCAACTGCGCGAGCGGCTGGTCAAAGGCTAAACGTCGAGCAGCAGGGTAGCCTGCGGCCAACCTGACATCAGCCCGGCATGCTATGCGTGCCGGGCTTTTGGCTTGCCATTTGGCCTTCGCGTACCCTTGGCAGGCGCCTGCCATGCAGGCTGTGTGGCAAACGGTAGCGGGTGCCACAGTGCTACCAAATCCCGCTTGCCAACGCGGCTACCGGCAACGATAATGCGCGCATTCCGCAGGAGAGAGCGGTTTGCCCGCCGGGCAGAACCGCCGCCGAAGGCGCAAGTGCACCCGCAATCGCTCAGGCAAAAGGACTGCAAGAATCGGGGTTTTCCCCGCAGAATCTGGAGAGCGGCGCACAGGATGCGCCCACCGAAGGGGCTAACGGCGCAACGCCGGAAAATCTCAGGTGCAGGGACAGAGGGGTGTGAGAAACAGAGGAAACTCACGCTCGTACAAGGACCTGCCATGACAGCCCCGCAACGTACCCCCCTATACGAAGCCCATCTCGCGTCCGGCGCGAAAATGGTCGATTTTGCCGGTTGGGACATGCCCATCCATTACGGTTCGCAGCTGAAAGAGCACGAGATCGTGCGCAGCGACGCCGGCATGTTCGACGTGTCGCACATGACCGTGGTGGACATCACCGGTAGCGACGCCAAGGCCTGGCTGCAAAAGCTGATTGCCAATGACGTGGCCAAGCTGGGTTTCGAGGGCAAGGCGCTGTATTCCGGCATGCTGAACGAACAAGGCGGTGTGGTAGACGATCTGATCGTATACCTCACCGCTTTTGGTTTCCGGATGGTCGTTAACGCCGGCACCACCGAAAAAGACCTTGCCTGGATGGACAAGCAAGCCGCCGGTTTTGACGTGAAGCTGCAAGTGCGCCGCGACCTGGCCATGCTGGCCGTGCAAGGCCCCACCGCCATCGACAAAGTGTGCAGCGTGAAGCCGGCGCTGGCCGATAGCATCCGCGCCCTCAAGGTATTCCAGGGCCTGCCGTCCGGCGAATGGTTTTTTGCCCGCACCGGTTACACCGGTGAAGACGGCCTGGAAATCATGATCCCGGCTGCTGAAGCCATCACCTTCTTCAACCAGCTGAAAGACGCCGGCGTGGCCCCCATCGGCCTGGGCGCTCGCGACACGCTGCGCCTGGAAGCCGGCATGAACCTGTACGGCCACGATATGGACGAGACCGTCTCCCCGCTGGAAGCCGGCATGGGCTGGACCATCGCCTGGACCGAAGGCCGCGACTTCATCGGCCGCAGCGCGCTGGAAGCGCAAAAAGCCGCCGGCGTGGCCATGAAGCAGGTGGGCCTGGTACTGGAAGGCCGCGGCGTGCTGCGCGAAGGCCAGAAAGTCGTGGTGGACGGTATCGGTGAAGGCATCATCACCAGCGGCACCTTCTCGCCGACCCTCAAGCATTCCATCGCCATCGCCCGTGTGCCGGCTGCCACCGGCGCTACCGCCCAGGTGGACCTGCGCGGCACGCTGACCGACGTGCGTGTGGTGAAAATGCCGTTCGTGCGTAACGGCAAGAAAGTTTTTGAATAAGCTGGTGTATAACGACGGGGCGAGCAAGAGCCGGTCCCGGTACACCATCCAAGTCTATTTTTCTGGAGAGAAACGATGAGCAACATTCCTGCCGACCTGAAATACGTATCCAGCCACGAATGGCTGCGTCTGGAAGCTGACGGTTCCGTAACCGTCGGCATTACCGAACACGCGCAAGAGCTGCTGGGCGACATCGTGTTCGTCGAGCTGCCGGCCGTGGGCGCCAACCTGGCTGCCGAAGAGCAAGCCGGCGTGGTGGAGTCGGTAAAAGCCGCTTCCGACGTATACGCCCCGATCGCAGGCGAAATCCTGGAAGTGAACGCCGAGCTGGAAGCCAACCCGGAGCTGGCCAACAGCGAGCCGTACGCCGCGGGCTGGTTCTTCAAGATCAAGCCGGCCAACGCCGCTGATCTGGACGGCCTGCTGGACGCCGCTGCCTACGCAGCCGAAATCGGCGCCTGATGAAACGGCCCTGCCATCGCAAGATGGCGGGGCTTTTTTTTGCCGCGAATTTTTGCCACGAAACCCACGAAACAACACGAACGCTTCCATTGTTGACGTGTACTAGGCAAGCCATGACCTTGCCCGGATCATTTTGTGTCTTTTGTGGTTTTCGTGGCCAAGCAGTAAGCCGTTCGTGGCTAATCGATTAGACGGAATCGCAGACATGTCTCTCTCGCAACTCTTCCATCACCAAGAATTCATCGCCCGCCACATCGGCCCGTGCGATACCGAACAACAGCAGATGCTGGCCGAGATCGGCGCCAGCTCGCTGGAAGACCTGGTGGCACAAACCGTGCCGGCCGGTATCCGTTTCAACCGCGCCCTCGACCTGCCGGCTGCGCAGCGTGAAGTGGACGCGCTGGCCGACCTGAAGGCCGTGGCCAGCAAGAACGTGGTAAACAAATCGTTCATCGGCCTGGGTTACTACCCGGTGATCACCCCCGGTGTCATCCTGCGCAACGTGCTGGAAAACCCGGGCTGGTACACCGCCTACACCCCGTACCAGGCTGAAATCGCCCAGGGCCGCCTGGAAGCGCTGCTGAACTATCAGCAAATGGTGATCGACCTCACCGGTCTGGACATCGCCAACGCCTCGCTGCTGGACGAAGCCACCGCCGCCGCTGAAGCTATGGCGCTGGCGCGTCGCGTATCCAAAGTCAAAGCAGACCAGTTTTTTGTGGACAGCCGCGTGCTGCCGCAAACGCTGGACGTGCTGAAGACCCGCGCCGAATACTTCGGTTTCGAGCTGGTGCTGGGCCATCCGGAAGAAGCCGGCAACGGTGATTACTTCGGTGCGCTGTTCCAGTACCCGGGCGAAGCCGGCGACCTGCTGGACCTGACCCCGTACATCGCTGCCGTCAAAGCCAAGGGTGGCGTCGCCATCGTGGCTGCCGACGTGATGGCGCTGGTGGCGCTGAAATCGCCGGCCGAAATGGGCGCCGACGTGGCGGTGGGTAACACCCAGCGCTTTGGCGTACCGATGGGCTTCGGTGGCCCGCACGCTGCCTACTTTGCCTTCCGCGACGACATGAAACGCTCGGCCCCGGGCCGCATCATCGGCGTATCGGTGGATGCCAAAGGCAAGACTGCGCTGCGCATGGCGCTGCAGACCCGCGAGCAGCACATCCGCCGCGAAAAAGCCAACTCCAACATTTGTACCAGCCAGGTACTGCTGGCCAATATGGCCGGCATGTACGCCGTGTACCACGGCCCGGCGGGCGTAAAGCGCATTGCGCAGCGCATCCATCGCCTGGCGGCCATTTTCGCCCACGCGGTGAAAGCGGCGGGCGGCAAGCTGAAGTTCGAGCAGTTCTACGACACCGTACAGGTAGAGTTGGGTGCCCATGCGGCCAACGTGTACGCCGCCGCGCTGGCTGCCGGCATCAACGTGCGTGACGCCGGCAATGGCGTGCTTGGCGTGGCCTTCCACGAAGCCGCCACCGAAGCCGACCTGGCCAAGCTGATCGAAGTGTTCACCGGCAAGGCTGCCGACATCGCCGCGCTGGACGCAGCGGCTGCCGACGCCATTCCGGCCAGCCTGAAGCGCGAATCGGCCATCCTCAGCCACCCGGTGTTCAACCAGCACCACAGCGAGCACGAAATGCTGCGCTACCTGAAGAAGCTGGAAAACCGCGACCTGGCGATGAACCACAGCATGATCAGCCTGGGCAGTTGCACCATGAAGCTGAACGCCACCAGCGAAATGATCCCGGTGACCTGGCCCGAGTTTGCCAACATGCACCCGTTCGCCCCGCGCGAACAGGCTGCCGGCTACCTGGAAATGATCGAAGGCCTGCAGCAGCAGCTGATGGCCATCACCGGCTTTGACGCTATCTCGATGCAGCCGAACTCCGGCGCACAAGGCGAATACGCCGGCCTGCTGGCCATCCGTCGCTACCACGCCAGCCGTGGCGACGCGCACCGCACCATCTGCTTGATCCCGCAATCGGCACACGGTACCAACCCGGCTACCGCACAGATGCTGGGCATGCAGGTGGTGGTGGTGAAAACCGACGACAACGGCAACGTGGACATGGCCGACATGCAGGCCAAGGCCGAACAGCATGCGGCCAACCTAGGCGCGCTGATGATTACCTACCCGTCCACCCACGGCGTGTTCGAAGAATCCATCAAGGAAATCTGCGAACTGATCCACGCCAACGGCGGCCAGGTGTACATGGACGGTGCCAACATGAACGCGCAGGTGGGCCTGACCCGTCCGGCCGACATCGGCGCCGACGTGCTGCACATGAACCTGCACAAAACCTTCTGCATTCCGCACGGTGGCGGCGGCCCGGGCATGGGCCCCATCGGCATGAAAGCGCACCTGGCGCCGTTCATGGCCAACCACGTGGTGGCCGAAGTACCGGGTGCCGTGGCCGGCCAGAGCGCAGTATCCGCTGCGCCGTTCGGTTCGGCGTCCATCCTGCCGATCTCCTATATGTACATCCGCATGATGGGTGCCGAAGGCATGAAGCGCGCCACCGAACTGGCCCTGCTGAACGCCAACTACCTGAAGGACAAGCTGGCGGCCCACTACCCGGTGCTGTACACCGGCAAGAACGGCCGTGTGGCGCACGAGTGCATCATCGACCTGCGCCCGCTGAAAGCCGCTTCCGGCGTCACCGAAGTGGACGTGGCCAAGCGCCTGATGGACTTCGGCTTCCACGCGCCGACCATGAGCTTCCCGGTAGCCGGCACGCTGATGATCGAGCCGACCGAGTCCGAGTCCAAGGCCGAGCTGGACCGCTTCATCGCCGCCATGGTGTCCATCCGCCAGGAAATCGACGCGGTACAGAACGGCGTGTGGCCGAAGGACAACAACCCGCTGTGCAATGCACCGCACAGCAAGGCTGACATTGCCGGCGAGTGGACCCGTCCGTACAGCCGCGAGCAGGCATTCTTCCCGCTGCCGTACGTGCTGGACAACAAGTTCTGGCCGAGCGTGAACCGTATCGACGACGTATACGGCGACCGCAACCTGGTGTGCAGCTGCCCGTCCATCGACAACTACGAGTAAGCCCTGCCTATGCGGCCAACCCGCCAGGTTGGCCGCAGGCAAAGCAAAACCCCGCTAGCGCAAGCCGGCGGGGTTTTCTCATGGGGCTGGGGGAGGTGGCTAGCCGTTGAACGCAGCCAGCGTCTGGTTCAGGTTCTGCGCCAGTTGTTGCAGGCGGCGGGTTTCGGTTTCCACCTCGCGGGCGCTGTCCAGCGTATGGCGCGCCATGGCCGATACCTGGTCGGCGTTGCCGGCAATGTTGTGGCTGGCGCTGGCTTGCTCCTGCAGCTCGCGGTGGATCTGGTCCATGGTGGTGACGCTGGCACGGGTGCGGTCTTCGATCAGTTCGATGGCGCTGCCGGCCATCTGTGCTTGCTCGGAACCTTGCACCACCTGGCGGATACCGTCTTCCATGGCGCTAACGGCGTGTTGTGCCGAGGCCTGGATGCCGGACACCATGGTCTGGATTTCGGCGGTGGCGGTACTGGTACGTACCGCCAGGTTGCGCACCTCGTCGGCGACCACGGCAAAACCACGGCCGCTTTCGCCCGCGCGGGCGGCCTCGATAGCCGCGTTCAGCGCCAGCAGGTTGGTCTGCTCTGCAATGCCGCTGATCGCCTCTACCACCTTGCTGATCTGCATGGCGCTGCTTTCCAGCGAATGGATGACGCCCGATACGTGCTGCACGGCCTGGGTCGCCGCCACAATGGCGCCGGTTGCCTGCGCCACCGTCTGGCCACTGCTGCGTGCCTGCTCGCCGGCAGTCCGGGTGCTGGCCAGCGCGGTATGCGTGCCTTCGCTGACGGTGGCCACGCTATGACTCATCTGCTTGATGGCGGCGCTAATCTGCTCGGCCGAGCTGCTTTGTGTTTCGGCATCGCTACGGACACGGCCGGTGAGGCCGGCGATGCTACCGCTGGTGTGTTCCAGAGCCCCGGCCACCTCCTGCAGCTTGGCCACCAGTTTTTGTTGAGAAGCCAGCATGGCGTTGAAGGCACGGATGGACTGCGCCAGCTCCAGCCCGGCCTTGTCGTCTACACGCAGGCTGAGATTGCCGGTTTTGATGATCTGGTTCGCGGTATGCGTCAGCTGGCGTAGCGGGCGTACCAGCAACCTGCTTAACAGCGCTGCGTAAGCAATCAGTACCAGGGCTGCAATCAGCGCCAGCACACCGCTGATCAGCGACTGCCGGCTGATGTCGCTATCCACCGTTTGCTGGGCCGATTGCGACGATTGCTCGATGGCATTGGTGACGCGCTCCATGCCGCTTTCCAGTGCTTCAAAGTCTTGCTCGAAGGCCGGCAAGGTAGCCAGCGCTTTGTCTGGCTGGCTGGCGATGCCACCGACAATCACGCCGGCCGAACCCAGATAGCGTTCTACTTGTGGCATCACTTGCTGATACAGCTGTTGCAGTTCGGGGCTGTCGGCACGACTGGCGTTGTCGGCCATCAGTTCGCGAAAATGCTTGGCATGCTCTGCCAGGTCCTGGTTGATGGCGGCCAGTTTGTCTTGTTCGCCGATCTTGTCGCGATACAGCGCGGATAGCACATCGGAGCGTACTGCGTCGTGCATCATGTCGGCCTCGGTTTGCTGACGTATCATTTTCTGGCTATTGAGCAGCATGCCCACTTCACCGGCGATGGTGCGCGAGCCCAGCAAGCCGGTAGCTCCCAGCGCCATACAGAACAGGATGGCAATGCCTACCATCAGGCTAAGGTGCAGGCGCAGGGAAAACTGTTGCATGATGATATCCAGGTAAGCAGCCAACACAGGCCGTCACACTATTTATAGCTATTCTGGCTGCTGCTGCCAGTTGCAATGCGGCATCCTCATGGCATGAGTGTTGCTAATGACAACAGTGGCGAAATCCTTATGGCCATGTAGAATGGCGAAATCTTTATTACTTGGGGTGTATCCTGTCCAATGGACGTGCTCATATTGGTTGTCCTTTTTCTGCTGAATGGCATATTTGCCATGACCGAAATCGCTATCGTTTCCTCGCGTAAGGTGCGCCTGCAGCAGTGGGCCGACGAAGGCAACCGCGGTGCGGCCGCCGCTCTCAAACTGGCCGAAGAACCTACCCGCTTCCTGTCTACCATCCAGATCGGCATTACGCTGATCGGCATTTTGTCCGGTGCTTTCGGTGAGGCCGCCATTGCTGATCGCCTGCAACTATATCTGGAAACCTATCCGCTGCTGGTCGACGCAGCCCGTCCGATCGCGCTGATCGTCACTGTTGTGTTGATTACCTATTTTTCGCTCATCATCGGCGAGTTGGTCCCCAAGCGTATCGGCATGCAGAACCCGGAACTGCTGGCTTCCATCCTGGCGCGCCCGATGCTGCTGCTGGCACGCGCTACATCGCCGATGGTGCGTATGCTGAGCCTGTCTACCGAAGCGGTGCTGCGTGTGCTGGGCGTGCGCAAAAACAATGACCCGTCCATCACCGAAGAGGAAATCAAGGTACTGATGGAGCAGGGTGCCGACGAGGGCATTTTTGATCGCGCCGAACAGGAGCTGGTGGAGAACATCTTCAGCCTGGACGAGAAAAAGGTGGTCTCCATCATGACGCCGCGCAAGGACATCATTGCGCTGGACGTGGACGACCCGCTGGAGGACAACCTGAAGATCGTGCGTGGCAGTGTGTTCACCCGTTACCCGGTGGTGAAGGGCGGTTTCGAGAACGTACTGGGCATCGTGCAGGCCAAAGATCTGCTGCACCGCTTGCTGGAAGATAAATCCGTCAAACTCACCGAGTCGGTGCGCCCGCCGCTGTACGTGCCGGAAGCCATCAGCCCGATGCAACTGCTGGAGCAGTTCAAGCGTACCCGTAACCACACCGCGCTGGTGGTGGACGAGTATGGCGAAATCGAAGGCCTGGTCACCATCAACGACGTGATGGAAGCTATCGTGGGCGACCTGCCGACCGATGCCGGTGACGGTGATGACGAGATTGTGCAGCGTGAAGATGGCAGTTGGCTGGTGGACGGCATGATGTCGCTGGAAGACTTCAAGGATCACTTCGAGCTGGAAAGCATCGAGGGCGAAGAGTCTGGCAACTTCCAGACCCTGGGCGGCTTCGTGATGTTCATGCTGGGCCGGGTGCCCAGTGCTGCTGACAAGGTAGTGTGGAACGGCTTTAGTTTCGAGGTGGTAGACATGGACCGTACCCGCGTTGACAAGGTACTGGTCGTGGCACCGCCGCCGGCGGCCAACCCGGAGCCCGACGCTGACTGAGTACGCCTTGTTTCCAGCAAGCCCCGCCTAGGCGGGGCTTTTGTTTTGTGCCAGTGCCTGGAACACCAGATAGTCCTGTTCGCTCATCGGCCGCGCCAGATAGTAGCCCTGCACGTAGTGGCAGCCATGGGCTTGCAGGAAAGCCAGCTGCTCCGCGGTTTCCACCCCCTCGGCCACGGTCTGGATGCCGATGCTGCGTGCCAGCGACAGAATGGCCTTCACCACCGCCTGGTTGCGCGGGCTGTTGAACAGGCTCCAGATGAAACGCTGGTCGATCTTCACCTTGTCCACCGGTAGCTCCACCAGATAGTTGAGCGATGAGTAGCCGGCACCGAAGTCGTCGATGGCCAGGCGGAAGCCGGCCTGGCGCAAGCGGGTGAGGGTGTGCGAGATGGCCGCCAGATTCTGGATCAGCGACGATTCGGTCAGCTCCAGTTCGATGGCAGCAGCGGGGATGCCGTGTTCGGTTACTGCCTGTGTCAGCTGGTCGGGCAGGTCGCTCATCGCCAACTGCCGTGCCGACAAATTGATGCTGACGCTTTGCGGCTGGCCGTGTTCTATGCTGCGCGCTACAAAGCGGCAGGCGGCGTGCAATACAAAGCGACCGATGTCTTCGATCAGCCCATGCTGCTCGGCAAACGGGATGAACAGGCCGGGCGAGGCCTGGCTGCCGCCGCCGGGCCAGCGTAACAAGGCTTCGCCGTAGCCTCCCAGGGTGTCTGATAGTGGCACCACCGGCTGGTAGTGCAGCTGGAATTGTTCGTTCTCGATGGCCTGGCGCAGCGAGGTAAACAGCTCCATCTCGCTGCGCAGCCGTGTTTCGATAGCGGGTTCGAAGAAGCAGTAGCGGTTGCGGCCCAGTGCCTTGGCCTGGTACATGGCGGCGTCGGCATTTTTCATCAGGTGTTCGCTGCTCTCGCCGTCGCTGGGGAACATGGCTATGCCGATGCTGGCGCCTACTTCGGCGTCGCGTGCTTTCAGCCGGAACGGCAGGTTCAGTACTTCGATAATGGCCTTGGCAATGCGCGCGACCTGACCAGGGTGGCAATCGCGGATGATGATGCAGAACTCGTCGCCCGACAGCCTGGCCACGGTGTCTTCCAGCCGTACGGTACCGCGCAGGCGCTCGGCCACGTCCATCAGCAGCTCGTCACCGGCCATGTGGCCCAGGGTGTCGTTGACGTACTTGAAACGGTCCAAGTCCAGCAGCAGCGTGGCGAAACTGCGCTTTTCTTCACGCGCGATATCGATTTCGTGTGTCAGGCGGTCTTTCAGCAGTACACGGTTGGGCAGCGCGGTTAGCGGGTCGTAGTAGGCCAGCCGTCGCAGCTGGTTTTCGGCTAGCTTGAGCTGGGTGATGTCGGAGAGGATGCCCACATAATGGCTGACACTGCCATCCGGTTCGCTGGCAGCGTTGATGGTGAGCAAAGCATGAACAAGGCTGCCGTCGGCGTGGCGATTGACGATTTCGCCCTGCCAGCGTCCGGCAATAGCCAGCTCCTGCCATAGTTGCTGGTAAAACTGGTGGTCGTGATGACCAGAGCGGGCGATCGGCGGCCGTTTGCCGCATAGCTGTTCCGGAGTCAGGCCGGTCATCAGCTGGTAGGCAGGGTTGGCCGCCACGATGTGACTGTCTGGCGTGGTGATGATGACTGCATCTTCGGTGTGCTCGAATACCAGTTCATACAACTGGCGTCGCTTCTCTGCCTGTTGCCGTTGGCGGATTTCGTCTTCCAGCTGGCGGTTGGCCTGCTGCAGGTGGGCGGTGCGCTCGGCCACCATCAGCTCCAGTTTTTGTTGTTCGGCTTCGCCCAGCGCCAGCCGTTGTTGCTGGCTTTGTAGCAAGTGACGAAAGCGCTTGAGCGCGTCGAATACCGGGCCGAATAGCGCGTCGCCAGGCGGGATGGTGCTATCAGTGCGGCCTTCGCCCAACGCCAGCAGCAAGGCTTCGGTTTGCTGCAACTGGCTACCGATGCGGTGCATGCGCCAGCCTATCAGCAGCAAACCCAGCAGCAGTAAAGCCAGTAGCAAGCCTTGCAGTTGGTGACCAGTGCGCAGCGTGCTGGTCAGGCCGGCTTCAAAGCGGGTAATGGCAAGCTCGCGCTGTATACGACCCAGACCGCGCAGTTTTTCCATGCTACTGGTGACCTGCTGGCTGATGCGCAGCGCCTGCTCTTCTGCCGCTTCGCCTTGGCTGGGTAACAGCTGCAATAGCGCGCTGGCGTGGCTTTGGTAGCGCATCAGGTCTGTCTGGATGTCGCGCACTTGGGCGGCCTGCTGTTGGCTGTGCCGTCCTTGCTCGCCCAGCGCCAGCGTGTCTCGGGTGAGCTGATGCAGTGCCTGCTGCAGGCTTTGCTTGCGCCGGTGGACGTCCTGGTTCGAGAGCCGGCCGGTTTCCTGTTCTTCCACCAGCAAAGTCATGCGGTTGTGCAGATCGCCAAGCCGTGACAAGGCATCGGCCAGTTGCTGTTGCTCGCGTGCATGGCGACGGCTTTCCTCAGCCAATAGCTGCATCTGCCCTTCGCTGTAGTAATGCAGGAAAGCCATCGCGCTCAGCAACAGTACCAGCAGCAAGCTTTGCAGCCAGAACATCTGCCGGCTGATGGTACGGGCAAGTGGCAAGATCGGTTGCAGCATGGGGTCCCCGCAGAATGGCTTTATTGCAGCATAGGCGGTGGCAGTGCACTTGGTGGTGATGCAGTGGCAAGTTGCTGGCAAAGCTTTGCAGAAATCCTGCTTTATCTTCATGCCGCATGACGATAAGGTAGCGCTTGCGGCCTGCCATGGCGCGGCCGGCGATAACAAGCCTTAGGGATCTACAAAGATGAAACTGGAAACGCTCGCAGTACACGGCGGCTATAGCCCCGACCCGACCACCAAAGCGGTAGCGGTACCGCTGTACCAGACCACTAGCTACGCCTTCGACAGCACCCAGCATGGTGCCGATCTGTTCGACCTGAAGGTGCAGGGGAATATCTACACCCGCATTATGAACCCCACCACCGACGTGTTGGAAAAGCGCGTGGCGGCGCTGGAAGGCGGTATTGGTGCGCTGGCGGTAGCGTCGGGCATGGCGGCCATCAGCTACGCCATCCAGACCATCGCCGAGGCCGGGGATAACATCATCGCTACCAGCACGCTGTACGGCGGCACCTATAACCTGTTTGCCCACACCTTCCCGCAGCTGGGCATTACCGTACGCTTTATCGACCCGGCGCGCCCGCAGGACATTGCGGCCAACGTGGACGCCAACACCAAGGCGGTGTTCTGCGAATCCATCGGCAACCCGCTGGGCAATGTGGTGGACTTTGGTGCCTTTGCCGACGAGGCGCACAAGCACGGCCTGCCGCTGATCGTGGACAACACCGTACCGTCGCCTTACCTGTGCCGCCCGTTCGAGCACGGCGCCGACATCGTGGTACACAGCCTCACCAAATACCTGGGCGGCCACGGCACCAGCATCGGCGGCATCATCGTCGATAGCGGCAAATTCCCGTGGGGCGAGCACAAAGAACGCTTTGTACGCCTGAACACGCCGGATGTCAGCTACCACGGCGTCAATTACGTCGAGGCGCTGGGCGCCGCCGCCTACATCGCCCGTGCCCGCGTGGTGCCGCTGCGCAATATGGGCGCCGCCATCTCGCCGTTCAACGCGCACCAGATCCTGTTGGGTATCGAAACGCTGGCGTTGCGCCTGGACCGTATCTGCGACAACACGCTGAAAGTGGCCCAGTTCCTGCAGCAGCACCCGGCGGTGGAATGGGTGGAGTACGCCGCGC
Source organism: Vogesella sp. (assembly GCF_046297735.1). Classification (NCBI taxonomy): domain Bacteria; kingdom Pseudomonadati; phylum Pseudomonadota; class Betaproteobacteria; order Neisseriales; family Chromobacteriaceae; genus Vogesella; species Vogesella sp. The sequence goes on along the minus strand of NZ_JBKBHK010000006.1, from coordinate 27,718 downwards.
TGGAAGGCCACCCCAGCCGCCCGCTGGTGGACAAATACATGGGCGGCCGCGCGTCGGGCATCCTGTCGTTCGGCATCAAGGGCGGGGTTGAAGCGGGTGGCCGTTTCATCGACGCGCTGCAGCTGGTGACCCGTCTGGTGAATATCGGCGACGCCAAGAGCCTGGCCTGCCACCCGGCGTCCACCACCCACCGTCAGCTGTCGCCGCAAGAACAGCTGAAGGCCGGCGTGAAGCCGGAGCTGATCCGCCTGTCCATCGGTATCGAGCACGTGGATGACATTCTGGCCGACGTGAGCCAGGCGCTGGCTGCCGCTGCCGCCTAAGCGCGCAGGCTGTTGATAGCGGCCAACCCTGGCGACGGGGTTGGCCGCTGCCTTTTGTCGCGGGCTGGCGTCACGTAGACTGCCGGCCTGTGTCGATTTCTATAGGCGATGCGATGACGCTACCCGATTTTTCCGTGCTTGGCGCCTACGTGCTGTTGCTGTTGGCCTTGTTGGCGGCACTGTTTACCCGGCGACGGCTGGCAATGGGGCTGGGGGTGGCGGCCAGTGTGGCCGGCTTGCTGGCCGGCGTGCTGCAGCTGCCGGCGCTGGCCGCCATCGCGGTGCTGGCGGGGCTGGGCGCTGCGCTGCAACGTTGGCCGCGCCAGCCTGTGTTGTGGGCGCTGGGTGTGCTGCTGATGCTGGTGTTGGCGCTGCACCGCTGGCCCGGCTTTGTGTCGCACGCGTGGTGGCAAGGCGTGTTGCCCGGCGCCAGCCAGCCGTACACCGTGTACTGGCACTGGGACAAAGGCCTGGCTGGCCTGTGGTTGCTGCTGTGCCTGCCAGCGCCGCAGTGGGGGACTGCTGTTGCGCGTCAGCGCTTGTGGGCCGCGGCGGGGCTGGCTCTGCTGGCGGCGCTGTGGCTGGCGCTGGGCAATGGCCTGCTGGCGTGGCAGCCGAAATGGCCGGCGTGGTGGTTGCCGTGGCTGGCGGCCAATCTGTTGCTGGTATCGCTGCCGGAAGAGGCGTTGTTTCGCCAGGGCGTGTTTGCGGCGCTGGCGGCGCGGCCGCTGTGGCAGCGCTGCCTGGCGTCGGCGCTGCTGTTCGGCCTGGTACACGCCGGCGGCGGCGGGCTGTGGGTGCTGGTGGCGGCGCTGGCCGGCCTGGGCTACGCGCTGGTGTACGCGGCAGGGCAGCGTCTGTGCTGGCCGCTGTTGCTGCACACGGGGTTCAATGTGCTGCATCTGGCCTTGCTGAGCTACCCGCGCTGACTGCGCAGCGGGGGTAGTACAAAAGAGAGCGGCCAACCCTGTTGCCAGGGTTGGCCGTTTAGCTTGGCACCTTGCGGTATCAGGCTATGGTGTGGCGGTTGTACCGCTCTGGTCTAGGTCGCTTTTGATAGGCGCTCTTGTACCCGTAACTGGGCAGCCATACGATCTACTCTTGCCAGATCGGCGATGTCGCCCAGCGTTGCCAAGCTGTCTTCCAGCCGGGCGATAGCCTGTTTATGTTCTTCGATTGCTTTGAGCATGGCAGTGGCTTGGTGGTAAGTGTCTTGTTCCCGCAGTGCGGTGATCCAGCTCAGATTACCCATCGCTTGTTCCTCCTGCCTGGTGTGGCCTCCAGCTAATACAGCCTTGCTGTGTGCTGCTCCATGATGGGTTTATCGGAGGCGGGCGACGAAACCTTAGTTTTATTTTGGTCAGTTTTATTGCATGACATGGTGCTTGCCAGGGCTGCGTGGCGAGTAGAAACGACAAACCCGGCACGGGCCGGGTTTGGAAAGGCAGGGCAGGCGGTGCGGGGTCAGCCGGGCAGGTCGATGTACTCGACGCCGACGTTGGTACCCAGCGTGTGCTGCAGGAAGTGCGCCATGCTAGGGGGCTGGCCGGTGCTGACAAAGCGGTAGCGGGCGTTATCGCTGTCTTCGGTGGCAATGCCGTGCTGCTGCATCAGGCGCAGCGTCTGGCGGATCACCGCGTCGGTGGGGTCGATCAGGTCGATGTGGGCCGGCAGCAGCTGGCGCATCAGCGGTGCCAGAAACGGGTAGTGGGTACAGCCCAGCACCACGTGGTCCACGCCGTGCTCCAGCAGCGGGGCGAGGGCGCGGCCCACCACGGCGCGGCTGCGCTCGCTGTCCAGTTCCCCACTTTCCACCAACTCGACAAAGCCCTTGCCGGCCTGCGGCACTACTAGCGTGTCGCCGGCAAACTGCGCCACCAGTTGGCGGAACTTGTCGCCCTGCAAGGTGGCGTGGGTGGCCAGCACGCCGACGCGGCCGCTCTGGCTGGCCAGTACCGCCGGCTTGATGGCCGGCTCCATGCCGACGATGGGCAGCTGCGGGTAGCGCTCGCGCAGATGGCGCGCGGCGGCACTGGTGGCGGTATTGCAGGCAATCAGCAGCAGCTGGGCGCCTTGCTGCAGCAACCAGGCGGTGATGGCTTCGGCGCGGGCGATGATCTCCGCCTGGCTGCGTTCACCGTACGGGCAGTAGCCCTGGTCGGCCAGGTACACCACGTCCTGTTGTGGCAGGGCGTGGCGCAGCTGGCGCCAGACCGACAGGCCGCCAAGGCCGGAATCGAACATGCCGATCATGGGGCGTCCTAGTTGTTCTGCACCACGATCTTGGGCATTTTGCTGGAGAAGTCGCGCGCTTTCTCGCCTACTTTGACCGCCACGCGGCGGGCAATCTGCTGGTAGCGGGCGGCCAGCTTGCCGTCCGGCTCGGCCACCACGGTGGGTTTGCCTTCGTCGGTAGACAGGCGGATGGCCAGGTCCAGCGGCAGCGAGCCCAGCACGTCCACGCCGTACTGGGCGCTCATCTTGTCGGCGCCGCCGTGGCCGAAGATGTGCTCTTCGTGGCCGCACTGGCTGCATACGTGCATGGCCATGTTTTCCACGATGCCGAGGATGGGCACGCCCACCTTCTCGAACATCTTCAGGCCTTTCTTGGCGTCGATCAGCGCGATGTCCTGCGGGGTAGTCACCACGATGGCGCCGGTCACCGGCACCTTCTGCGACAGCGTCAGCTGCACGTCACCGGTGCCCGGCGGCATGTCGATCACCAGGTAGTCCAGGTTGTCCCACAGCGTGTCGTTCAGCAGCTGCTGCAGCGCCTGACTTACCATCGGGCCGCGCCACACCATGGCCTGGTCGTCGTCTACCAGGTAGCCGATGGACATGGTTTGCAGGCCGTGCCCCAGCAGCGGCTTCAGCTTGCCGTCCACTAGCTCGGGCTTCTGGCCTTGCAGGCCCATCATCAGCGGTTGCGACGGGCCGTAGATATCGGCGTCCAGAATGCCGACACGGGCACCTTCGGCCGCCAGCGCCAGTGCCAGGTTGGCCGCAGTGGTGGATTTGCCGACGCCGCCTTTGCCGGACGACACCGCAATCACGTTTTTCACGCCGGGCAGCAGCGGCACGCCGCGCTGGGCGGTGTGGCTGGTGATCTGGCTGCTGACGGTCACTTCTACCGGGCGGCCGTCGGCAAACGGTGCCAGCGCGTCGGTAAACAGCGTGCGCAGTTCGGCAAAACGGCTTTGCGCCGGGTAGGGCAGGGTGACGCTAAGCGCCAGCCGGCTGCTGTCGTTGCAGGTCAGGCTCAGGCCCTTGCGGTAGGGCTTGCCGGTGTCCGGGTCGATCAGGCTGCCAAGGGCGGCCAGGATGTCTGCGTCGCTGTGTGCCATATTGCTTGTCCGTGGGGTGTCGCTGGCGGTACCGCCAAACAGTTTGCCAAGTCGGGAAAACATATCGTGTGCCTGGGTAGGGTATTTCCGACTATTTTAATCGGGATTGCCGCGTCGCGGGAGGGGCGGCGGTCATGCAGGCTGCACTGCGCGCTGCGTGTGACGGCAGGCCGGCAGCCGGCATTTATCGTGGCAAATGATAGCCCAAAGCACCCGCTGTCGCCCATGCTTGCGGCCCGTGGCGGGCGGGGCTGGTCTAAGTGGCTGATTTCGCGTAGAATCCCTACCCTTTTTTCCCGTGTGGCGGGGTGGCTTTTGGCCCTGTCATGGTTTTTGAGGTGTTCTTTTGTCTGCCAATAACAAGATTTCCCGCCTGTCGTTTGCCACCTTGCTGTTTCCGCTGGCCCTGGTGCTGTTCGAATTTGCCGTCTACATCGCCAACGACATGGCGCAGCCGGCCATGCTGCAGGTTACCCGCGAGTTCGGCGTGGACGCCGGCTGGGTGCCGCTGTCGATGACCTTTTTCTTGCTGGGCGGTGCCGCGCTGTCGTGGCTGACCGGCCCGCTGTCCGACCGTTACGGCCGCCGTCCGGTGCTGCTGGGCGGGGTGGTGTTCTTTATCGTGAGCTGCCTGGCCACCTATCTGGTGAGCAGCATCGAAGCCTATATGGCGCTGCGCGTGCTGCAGGGCATGGGCCTGTGCTTCATCAACGCCGTCGGCTACGCCGCGGTACAGGAAGCCTACGCCGAGAAAACCGCGGTGCGCGTTACCGCGCTGATGGCTAACGTGGCGCTGATCGCGCCGATGGTAGGCCCGCTGGCCGGCGCCGCGCTGGTGGAAGTGGCGCCGTGGCGCAGCTGCTTCCTGTTCATTGCGGCCTGCGCGCTGCTGGCGCTGCTGGGCCTGTGGTGGAAAATGCCGGAGACGGTACGCCCTGCGGCCAACCCGCGCCCGCTGTCCAGCATGGGCGGCGACTACCTGCAGCTGCTGCGTGACCGCCGCTTCGTGCTGTCGGTGCTGTGCATCCCGCTGCTGGCGCTACCGCTGATGGGCTGGATTGCGCTGTCGCCAGTGCTGCTGGTGGAAGACCTGGGCATGAGCACGCTGGCCTACGGCCTGTGGCAGCTGCCGGTATTTGGTGGCCTGGTGGCTGGCAACCTGCTGCTGGCGGCCCGTGCCGAGGCCTGGCCGCTGGGCCGCTCGGTGCTGCTGGGCATGTGGCCGGTGGTGGGCGGCCTGGTGCTGATGCTGGCTGGCGTGCTGTATGGTCAGCAACAGCACGTGTTTCTGGTACTGGGCATGACCCTGATGGCGGTAGGCGAGGGCATGTCTTTCGGCGTGCTGTACCGTTTTGCGCTGATGAGCAGCAGCCTGCCCAAGGGTGTGGTGTCTGCCGGCATGAGCATGTTGTGCATGGCCGGTTACGGTATCGGCATCGAGCTGTTCCGCTGGGCCTATATCGCCGGCAGCATGACCGGTTTTGCCCTGCTGTCGGTGCTGACCGCGCTGGTGTTCGTGTGGCTGGCGCGCCCGCAAGTGGCGGTGGCGATGGCCGAGCGCGACGACCCGGACCTGCTGCCGCAGTCGGCCTGATCGGCCAGCCTGCCGCCCCAGGTGGCACAAATACAGAAGGTTGGCCGCGATGACTGTCGCGGCCAACCTTTGTCGTTATAATCGACGATTTACCGAATCCTTTCACTGGACGCTTCTCCATGACCAAACGCAAGATTCTGGTGACCAGTGCACTGCCTTACGCCAACGCGGGGCTGCACCTTGGCCACATGCTCGAACAGATCCAAACCGACATCTGGGTGCGCTTCCAGAAGATGCGCGGCCACGAGTGCTACTACGTGTGCGCCGATGACACCCACGGCGCGCCCATCATGCTGGCAGCCGAGAAGCGCGGCATTACCCCCGAGCAGCTGATCGCCGAAGTGGAAGCGCTGCACGTGGCCGATTCGCAGGGCTTCCTGATCGGCCACGACAGCTACTACAGCACCAACAGCCCGGAAAACAAGGAACTGGCGCAGCAGATGTACCGCGCGCTGCGTGCCGACAACAAGATTACCTCGCGTACCATCGAGCAGCTGTTCGACCCGGAAAAGCAGATGTTCCTGCCGGACCGCTTCGTGAAGGGCGAATGCCCGAAATGCAGCGCCAAAGACCAGTACGGCGACAACTGTGAAGTGTGCGGCGCCACCTACAACCCCACCGAACTGAAGAACCCGTACTCGGCGGTGTCCGGCGCCACGCCGGTGCTGAAAACCTCCGAGCACTACTTCTTCCGCCTGGGCGAGTGCGCCGACTTCCTGCGCGACTGGACCAGCGGCAACACCACCCGCGCCGACGGCGTGGTACAGCCGCACCTGCAGCCGGAATCGCTGAACAAGATGAACGAGTGGATCGGCGGCGGCCTGCAGGACTGGGACATCAGCCGTGACGCACCGTACTTCGGCTTCGAGATTCCCGACGCGCCGGGCAAGTACTTCTACGTGTGGCTGGATGCGCCGATCGGCTACATGGCCAGCTTCAAGAAGCTGTGCGCACAGCTGAACCTGGACTTCGACGCCTGGTTCAAGCCTGACACCGACACCGAGATGTACCACTTCATCGGCAAGGACATCCTGTACTTCCACGCGCTGTTCTGGCCCGCCACGCTGAAGTTCTCCGGCATGCGTGCGCCCACCGGCGTGTTCGCCCACGGTTTCCTCACCGTGGACGGCCAGAAGATGTCCAAGTCGCGCGGCACCTTCATCACCGCCAAGAGCTACCTGGAATGCGGCCTGAACCCGGAATGGATGCGTTACTACATTGCCGGCAAGCTCAACAGCCGCATCGAAGACATCGACCTGAACCTGGGTGACTTCGTGGCCCGCGTCAATTCCGACGTGGTAGGCAAGTACGTCAACATCGCCAGCCGCGCCGCCGGCTTCATTACCAAGCGCTTTGGCGGCAAGCTGGCCGACAGCGTGCAGGATGAAACCCGCCTGCTGGGCAATATCGCCGCCGAGGCCGACAACATCGCCGCTGCCTTCGAAGCGCGCGAGTACGCCAAGGCGCTGCGCGAGATCATGGGCATTGCCGACGTGGTGAATGCCTACGTTGATGCCAACAAGCCGTGGGAGCTGGCCAAGCAGGAAGGGCAGGAAGCGCGCCTGCACGAAGTGTGCACCGTGCTGATCAACGCCTTCCGCCTGCTCACCATCTACCTGAAGCCGGTACTGCCGAAAGTAGCGCAAGACGTGGAGGCCTTCCTCGACGTGGCGCCGCTGCAGTGGACCGACGCCCAGCAGCCGCTGCTGGGTCACACCATCAAGCCGTACCAGCACCTGATGCAACGCGTCGACCCGGTGCTGGTGGACAAACTCATCGAAGCGAACAAACAGACCATGGAAGCACAAGCACCGGCCGCTGCGGCCAACTACGAGCCGCTGGCCGACACCATCAAGATCGACGACTTTGCCAAGCTGGACCTGCGCGTAGGCAAGGTACTGGCCTGCAACTTCGTGGAAGGCTCCGACAAGCTGCTGCAGTTCACCGTCGACCTGGGCTTTGAACAGCGCAATATCTTCTCCGGTATCCGTTCCGCCTACCAGGAACCGGAAAAGCTGGTAGGCCGCAAGGTGATCGTGGTGGCCAACCTGGCCGAACGCAAGATGCGCTTTGGCGTATCGCAAGGCATGATCGTCTGCGCCTCCGGCAATGACGACAGCAGCGGCCTGTTCCTGCTGGACGCTGACGACGGCGCACAACCGGGCATGCGCGTAGGCTAAGCCTGCGCGTGTAGTCGCCTATTGCCAACGCCCTGCATTGCGGGGCGTTTTCTTTTGTCCGTTAACGCGCTTTGCGCTGTGCTCACTGCTTTGCCACCCGCCAAGTAGCTGAATCTGCAGGCAGAATGTGGTTTTTGTATGGTGGCTGTTGTCACTGTGGGTTGTTTGCGGCGCAGAGAGGGTGGTTGTCATCAGCGTTTCATCTGTACTGATTACGCTTGCCGTGACCAGCTAGGGAACTGCGTAGTCCTACTGATGGTCAATGTCGATAACACCCTGTAAGGTGTGATGTGTTTAAAAGCGTTTTATCAAATGATTGTTGATAACAAGAATGACAAAAGAAGGAAATACGATGCGTATCAACCAACTGGAGCCAGGCCACAGCATCCTGGAAATTACCGATAACGGCGAAGAGCTGAGATTCGAAGTAGTTAACGTGCGTGCCGTTGGCCGTCGCTACGAAGTCACCATGCGAACCCCTGCTGGTGTGGAGAGTGTGATGTATCCTGCCAATGCCTACGTGCAGACCGCAGCGTGATGACAATAAAAGCTTGACGCGGCAGCGCGGCGAATGTATAGTTCGTTCTCTCTGTCGCGGGATGGAGCAGTCTGGTAGCTCGTCGGGCTCATAACCCGAAGGTCGTAGGTTCGAATCCTGCTCCCGCAACCAAGTTTTCGAAAAAGCCAATCGAAAGATTGGCTTTTTCATTTGCTAGCACCTGCTGGTGCAGGTAGGGCTAGCGTAAAGTAATTTGATAATTGCAGTAAATTAAGCTTGACACTGCTATAGATACTGTATATTATTCACTTCATCAGACGCGGGATGGAGCAGTCTGGTAGCTCGTCGGGCTCATAACCCGAAGGTCGTAGGTTCGAATCCTGCTCCCGCAACCAAACACAAACCCCTGATTCAATTGAAAAATTGGATCAGGGGTTTTGCGTTTTCCCTCCTCTGTTTTGGGCACAGACCGGCTTCTGTGCCCATTTCTGTGCCTAAGCCGTGCCCACAGCACATCCCTGATGAGGTTTTTTTGACCTTTGGGCTGAATGGGCACGCTGTTTTGTCGTGACCTTTGGGATTTCGGCGCGTTTTGTGCCCTCTGGGCACAGGGTGGGCACAAAGATCAAGTGCCTGAAATTTCCCTCAAATACCAATAGATCACCTTTGTGTCGTCCTAGAGCCTTGAAATGGCAGGTAGTCCTTAAGCTGGCCGGCGATCCATTGGCTGGATTTGTACTGTGTTTGCTCAGCATCCCAGTGTAGTCAGGGAGTCGTATTTTCACCCTTGGGCACAGGATTGGGATTGAACTCGAAGATATCGCTTACTTGGCAGTGAAAGTATGCGCATAAGGCATCAAGAACATCTAGCTCAACTCTTTCAGCTGTCTCGTGGTAGAGCCTGGTCAGCGTACCTCGGTTTAGACCAGTCTCTCTTGCTACATCACTGATCTTGAGGCGACGCTCTCCCATCATGCGAGACAGGTGGCATTTAATCATGTCTTTCTCCAGGTAATAATGATCTACTGAAGGTCAAAAAGTGTTGCAAAAGGTCTTTTTGCGTGCATAATGATCTCTAGAAGGTCAAATTCTCCGCTTGAGGAGAAAAATGATCTTCTGAGTTTACATGCACCTAAGGAATGACACTATGAGTTCTACTTACATTACGACCGAAGAGCTGGCTTCTCGTATCCACTACGACCCTCGTACCATCCGTAACAAGCTAGTCGACCACTGCTTGCTTGAGGGTAAGCACTATGTTCGACCCTTTGGTAGAAGGAAGTACCTTTTCATCTGGGAGGCAATTGAAGCAGATCTGCTTCGGAATCACTCAGACTCGATTGCCATGCCTATGGCAGAGTAGGGGGATGGTTATGGGCGTTGTACGAGCACGTAAAGAAACAGGTTTACTGTTTTTGGATTTCAGATGGAATGGGAAACGGTGCCGAGAGCAAACAGAACTGAAAGATACTGCAGCAAACAGGAGAAAGCTTGAGCGCATGTTGCTGCAGATAGAGTCCGAGATCCAGCTGGGCCGATTTCGCTATGAAGCCTTTTTCCCCGAGAGGCATGCTACTGAAGAGCCTGTATCTAAACCACTTATCGAGCAACAGCCGATCGTGGATCCCAAGATACTGCGAACGCCATTGTTGAAAGACTTCCTTGAGGAGTGGCTGGCAGAGACCAGCATAGGGTGGCGTCGCTCTTATCTGGTAACGATCAGGGGGAATGTTGACAAGTATTATCTGCCAGCGTTCGGAAATGTCCGGGTCGGGGCTATCACCCGAGCAGATTTGCTTAAATTCCGGTCTTCACTCGCCAAAGTATCCGGCCGGAATGGTAACGCAACGCTATCTGCCAACCGTATCAACAAGATCATGGATCCGCTGAGACGCATTTTCGAGGAAGCCGCCGACCGTTACGACTTTACCACGCCTTATGTACGCATCAAACCGTTGAAGGTGCCAAAGTCTGATGTGCAGCCGTTCACTTTGCAAGAGGTCAAGCTGATCATTGACAGCGTGCGGCCTGATTTTCGCAACTACTACACTGTGAGGTTCTTTACGGGGATGCGAACAGGGGAGATCGATGGCCTGAAGTGGAAGTATGTGGATTTTGATCGCCGCCAGATATTGGTGAGAGAAACGGTCGTCTACGGTGAAGATGACTACACCAAAACCGATGCTTCCCAGCGTGATATTGCAATGAGTCAGCCTGTTTACGATGCGCTCCAGAAGCAGTATCGAGCAACTGGTGCCATGTCAGAATACGTATTCTGCAACCTGCAAGGGCTGCCTATCGAGCATAACAACGTTACCAAGCGTGTCTGGTACCCGTTGCTCAGCGTCTTGGGCTTGGAGCGACGGCGCCCATACCAGACCAGGCATACGGCAGCTACGCTCTGGTTGGCGGCAGGGGAGGCACCAGAGTGGATTGCAAGACAGATGGGGCATGCGAACACAGAGATGTTGTTCAAGGTTTACTCGCGCTACGTACCAAACCTGACTCGCCGTGATGGGTCTGCATTCGAGCAGCTGCTTAAAGCAGCCCAAATCCAGAAGGGGGGCGAGAATGCAACGGTTTAACTCGGAGCTGGCTTTGCGGCATACGTGGGCCATGCTGGAAATTGGCTTGTATCTGCGCGAGCTTGGTGCCAATAAGCAGATTCCGCATGATGTACGTCAGCACGCACTGAGGCTTGCCCAAGACTATCCACGAGTTACTGAGATTCTCATCCTGGCAAAGCGTGATCATGGCCATAAGGGGGAGAGAAGCCTGCTGTCTAATGTGGAGAAAGATTTGTTAGTTGGCGAGCGATACCGCTTATTGGTTAGTGCATTGAAAGCGGAAGCACAGTCCCAGCCAATGGGGCGCTGAGTGTATGTGTTATAGCCGCTACTGGGCTAAGCTTGGTAGCGGCATTTTTGCCTACTCAGGGCTGTGTGCTCTGCAATGCACCCCTACCTTAGGGCATGCAGGTCTTGTTGGGGACTGCCCGACGTCCACCCCATCTTGAGTAGCACGTGACTTTAGCGTCCAATCCACCATGACAAGGAGTTGGACATGAAGAAACGATTCACCGAAGAACAGATCATTGGCTTCCTGCGCGAAGCAGAAGCCGGCATGCCAGTAGCCGAGCTGTGCCGCAAGCATGCCTTCTCGGAAGCCAGCTACTACCTCTGGCGCAGCAAGTTTGGCGGCATGAATGTCTCGGAGGCCAAGCGTCTCAAAGAGCTGGAAGCCGAGAACGCTCGGCTGAAGAAGCTCCTGGCCGAGACGATGCTCGAGAACGAGATCACCAAGGAAGCCCTCCGAAAGAAGTGGTGAGCGCACCGTCACGGAGGGAGCTGGTGCGCCACTTGATGGGCAAGGGGCTGAGTGAACGCCGCTCGTTGCGGGTGGCGGGCATGAGCCCCAGCGCTTTCCGCTACCAGCCGCGCCCAGACCGTAATGCCTCGCTCAAGGAAAAAATCATCACCCTGGCGCAGCGCCACCGGCGCTACGGGGCCAGCATGATTTACCTGAAACTGCGGCAGGAAGGCATACAGGTCAATCACAAGCGCGTGGATCGGCTCTATGCCGAGGCGGGTTTGCAAATTCGTCGGCGCAATCGCAAGAAAGTGCCGGTAGCAGACCGTCATCCGCTGGTACGGCCGATGGCGGCCAACCAGGTTTGGTCGATGGACTTCGTGTTCGACCGGACAGCAGAGGGGCGTGCTATCAAGAGCCTGACTATCCTTGATGACGCTACACACGAAGCGGTGGCCATTGTGCCGGAACGGGCGATGAGCGGCATGCACCTGACGCGCGTTCTCGACCAGTTGGCGCAGACACGAGGCTTGCCCAAAGCGATCAGGACGGATAACGGCAAGGAGTTCTGCAGCCGGGCGATGTTGGATTGGGCGCACACTCGGGGTGTTCAGCTGTTCCACATTGAGCCGGGCAAGCTGAATCAGAACGCTTACATCGAATCGTTTAACGGGCGCTTCCGGGACGAATGCCTGAACGAACACTTGTAATGACCCACTAAAAACCTGCACAGGTCATAATTCACACAGGAGCATGTGATGAGTATGACCATGGAAGACGACATCAAACGCTGGACCGCCAAGCGCAAAGCCGCGCTGGTGATGGAGATCATTAAAGGCAAGAGCACGGTAGCCGAAGCCTCTCGCGCCTTCGACCTGACCCCCTCCGAGATCGAAACCTGGGTCGATGAGGCCAAGCGCGGCATGGAAAACGCCCTGCGTGCCAAGCCGATGGACATCCGCGAGCAGTACGAAAAACAGCTCAAAGAACTGCAGGAAGCCTACGGTGAAGCCATGCTGGAGCTACGCGCCCGAAAAAAGCTGCAGTCTCTGCTGGGCGAGGACGACAAGTAGTCCATCTCGTCCGGCAGGGACTGGCAAACGACGGCATTCAGGTGCCCATCAGCAAACTGTGCCGCTGGTTCGACGTGCCGCGTCGCACGCTGTACTACCGCCCGCAAAAGGCCGCACCCAAGCTGCAACCGCAACTGGTCGAGCCGATCAAGGAGATGATTGAAGAGAATCCTTCATTCGGCTACCGCACCGTGGCAGGCCTACTGGGCATGAACAAAAACACTGTGCAGCGCATCTTTCAGCTCAAAGGCTGGCAGGTGAAGAAGCGTCCGGTCGGCTTCCGCCCACGAGTGCAAGCTCTGCCATCGGTGGCGGCCGAGCCTAACCAACGCTGGGCCACCGATCTATGCCGCATTTGGGCTGGCAAGGATGGCTGGTGCCACTTGGCGTTGGTGATCGACTGCTGCACCCGCGAATTGCTGGGCTGGCATCTGTCACGCAGTGGCAAGTCCAAAACAGCCGAATCGGCGCTGGAACATGCGCTAATCAACGGCTTTAGCTGCCTGGGCCGGGTGCCGCAACGCTTCCTGCTGCGCAGCGACAACGGCTTGGTGTTCACCAGCCGCAGCTACACCGCGCTGGTGAAAAGCTACGGCTTGCAGCAGGAGTTCATCACGCCGTACACGCCGGAGCAGAACGGGATGGTGGAGCGGGTGATCCGCACCTTGAAAGAGCAGTGCGCGCACCGGCACCGCTTTGAAAGCCTGGCGCACGCTAGTCGGGTGATTGCCGACTGGATCGGGTTCTACAACCACCGGCGCCCGCACCAAGCTTTGGGGATGAAGACGCCGGCGATGGCGTATCAATTAGTAGCCTGATCTGTGCAGAAAGGGCTGGGTCATTACACACTGGTTCACCAGTCTGCACCATGCTCAGATCGTGATCGAAGCCTGGCGAAGGGAATACAACAACGAAAGGCCGAAGAAAGCGCTGGGTGGTTTGACGCCAGCGGCCTACGCCAAATTACTGGCGGAGAAATCAGGTAAATTAGCCTCGGACTCTAAAGCGTAGTGCTACTGAGACTGGGGGGACGTCGTCTCCACACCTATCGACTCGCCAATACGCACGGATCGTGCATAGGTGGGTCTCGACAGCAGGTCTAGACTCATCCATCTATGGCACACACTCATTACGTCGGACCAAGGCAACACTGATCTACAAAAAGACCAAAAATCTGCGTGCTGTACAAATCTTACTTGGTCACACCAAGCTGGAGAGCACCGTTCGGTATCTGGGTATCGAGGTCGATGATGCTTTGGAAATTTCAGAGCAGATTGAAATCTAGTTAACCACAAGGAAGTTGGCAGCGAACGGTCGCTGCCAACAGTGCCCTCATCGGCCAAAGCGGACGATCAGCAGTGAAAAGGTAGTACCGAGTTTGCAGGGCGGTTTGGGCAAACTCGGACTAGCCTCTACAGACTTGATATCGGCTATTTATCAGTCATGGTAAGCACCATCCGGAACTTGATATCCCCTTTCAGCAGCCGTTGGTATGCTTCGTTAGCTTGTGCCAGATGCATTGTTTCAATTTGCGGACGGATGTCGGTAAGCACGCTGAAACCGAGCGTTTTCTCATTGTCATAGGGAGTGCCGGTCAGGGAGCCTTGTACGCTACGCTCGCCACCTACCATATAGCCAGAAGACAGCGACAAGGATGCTGGGCCAGCACCTAATAGCATGAGCCGACCATGCGCTGTCAACCCTGTCGCAACATGGCTTACCGTGGCCATATCCGGAATAGTGCTGACTATCGCTACCGCCCCGCCAAGCAGTTTGAGCCGTGAGGGTGCATCCTGCTCATTGGTATCAATGTAGTCATGTGCTCCCAGCTGACGTGCCGCTTCTGCTAAGTCTGTACCACGGCCAATAGCGATCACCTTGAAGCCCATTTTTCTGGCGTACTGCACTGCCATATGCCCCAAACCTCCAAGACCAAGGATCGCCACTAGATCACCGGCTTCTGCCCCGCATTTTTTCAGCGCGTTGAACGTGGCAAGCCCCGCGCACAGTATGGGCGCTGCCTCGATAGCGTCCAGCTCGTCCGGAATGGCCACCAGCCCGGTAGAACGCGCCAGCATCATTTCCGCGTAACCCCCATCACAACTGGCGCCGACAACCTGCTGGTTCTGGCATAACTGGAACTGCCCTCTACGGCACGATTCGCACGCGTTGCAATGGCCACCCAAGCGCCCCACGCCGACTCTTTGACCCAGCCCCCAGATCGCAGGAGTACCGCTACCTATGGCAATAATGCGACCAACGACCTCATGCCCAGGTACGCGCTGGCGGGAAGGTTCTGCGTTCTGGATGTCACGCAGATCTGCACCACACATGCCACAGGCCTCAACCTGGATCAACACCTCGCCAGGCCCAGGGACGGGAATGTCACGGTTGACCAACTCCAGCACCCCCGGCCGGCTTATTTGTATTGCGCGATACGTCTTTTTCATGGGTTCAGCACCTGTAGTTCTAACCCGGCCCTTTCGCCGGATCTAGCCAGCCACGCATCTACTCCGTTGCCAGCAGCCTCAATCGCCCCGGCAACGTAGCCAGGGTAGCTCGGCGACCATTCACTCGCGATGCCAGTGATTCGATGCTTCCAGAGACCAGTATCCACATCTGCAGGAGGTGCTGCTGCATGCTGTGGCACTGAGTGAAGATCCGCTGCGGTGGCGGTGTAATCGTCCAGAGCCCAATCCTGAATGAATTCTGCAAGTGGGTGAGCGGCCTGTGGCCCGAAGATACGGGCCAGTTGCTGACGGCAACGCTGCTTTAGCTCGGCCACTGGTATCGCTTGACGCGACATTGCTGGCCATTGAAAAAAGCCGAATAGTGCAGCACTGCCTTCGGGCATCGATGCATCATGAATTTCGCCTAATGGGCCAACCATACTACGGGCTTCGCCGGATAGCCCTGCCGTATGCCAGAACGGTTGGGCATAAACGGCCACATACTTAGCGTGCGGCGCCATCCAGGTGGCTGTCGCTTGCCATTGCGCCATTTGCGGCGTAGGCAGCGACGGAGAGAAGCTTAGATTGCTCACTGCCAACCTGGGCGGGATAGCGAGCAGTACATGCTCTGCTTGCCAGCAGATTGCGCCGGTATCTGTGCGGCAATCCATCACGATATGATCTTGCTGCAGGCTGATCGACCGGACAACATGCCCTGTGTGGCGACGAGTAGCATCCAGCTTATCCGCCAGCGCGGTAACGAGCGCCGCCATACCGCCAAGCAGTCGCATCGATGTTGGCACATTGCGGAACCCTCGCCGACGAATGGGCGCATCGCGTGGCGAGTGCTCCACCATCATGTCACCGTCTTCCACCTGCTCAAACCGAACCAATCCCAACTCACGCACTAGCCTGTCCAACTGGGGTTGATAGTCTGGCCAAAACCAAGAAGGGCCAAGATCGACACGATCCGCAGTGTGTTCCGCATCGAGCGCACCGTTTACTATAGGGGACAGAATCCGGCCTCCCAAACGCTGACGCGCCTCCAGCAGTACATAGTCAGTGATACCGTTCTGCTCCAGTAGCCAAGCTGCATACAGGCCACTCAGGCCGCCACCTACGATGGCGATACGTGTTTTTTGCATGATCAGCGTCCTGCTTGCGGGTAGTCGGAAAAACCGGATTTGACATACAGGGTGGCGCCAGCTGCACCTGCCTGTAACGGTGGCGTATCGCCGGCAGGCAGCCGCATCCAGGTTCCCTTGGCATAAACCTGCCCGGTGATTGCCAGCTGTCCACCAAGCAGCAGTAACTCTGTGCGTCGGTCTGTTCGAAATGGCAGCAAGTCGCCAGGCGCCAGCTTCATCAATACCACCTGCTCGGTCTCGCTGGAAAAGAGCGGGCAGATGGCCAAGCTGTCCTGCCTGTGCCAGTTGGCCGCATCCGCAGTATTGATGCGTACCCGCTGGCACTCTGCTGACGACATTTGCCACAGCTTGACGAAGATTGTTGCACCTTGCGCACTGCCAGGCTGATGGGCAGAGCCTGGCGGATTGCGAAGGTACCAGCCGGCGGGATAGTGGCAGTTGTCTTCGCTAAATGTGCCGGATAGCACAAGTATCTCCTCACCGCCCGGATGGGCGTGCAGCGGATAACCCGTACCTGGTGCGTAGCGCACGATGCTGGTCGCACGAGCCGCTTCTCCCCCCAGACGATCTAGCATCATGCGCTCGATACCAGTTTGCTGTGAGGGTACCCAGGTGTAGTCATGTGTTTGCACAATGGCACGAAGGGAGAAATCGTCATTCACTAACATAAGCAGTTTCCACGCTTGCTGAAGGTCAGCTGCCAGCGGGAATGACGCTGGCAGCGAGGCCTTATGACTTAGCCGTTTGCCAGTTGCGCATGGGCTTCCAGCACGCGAGCAGAGTAAACCAATGCAGGGCCGGCATTCAGGGCAATAGCCACACCCAGCGCCTCCGAAATCTCCTCCAGGGTGGCGCCATGTTCGACCGCTTTCTTGGTATGGATGGAAATACAGCCATCACAGCGAGTCGTTACCGCTACGGCGAGAGCAATCAGTTCGTGCATTTTCGGCTCAAGATGACCGCTCTTGGCTGCTGCGTTTTCAATTGTCGCCAGGCCTTTAAGTACATCGGGGCTTTGTTTGGCGTAGTCACCGACACGCGCCAGCAGGGCACTGCGGTACTGATTCCAGTCTTGCATCATGATCATGTTTCCAGTGTGGTTGGGGGGGGAGCCAGGAGGAGGCAAAAAATTGTGTTTTAAAACTCAGCTTGCTGATAGAGCCGGATATCGGGCGCGGCGGCCAGCAGCGGTGTCAGTGCGCTTACGACATCCTTGTTAAACAGCTCGCTTTGCAGGTAGTGCTGGGCATGTTCTGCGGTGTCAAAGCCGTGCAGTAGTTGCACATCTTCATCGCGTAACAGTAAATTTTTTGAGAGCGCACCTTGGATAGAAGACAGGAATGGCTCCCGGTATTGCAGGAAGACGTTGGCTGCGGCAAGACGATTGGCCGCGGTGATATTCAGGGTGATTTGCAGGTAAACCACGAGTAAGCTCCAGAATGAAATGACCGATAACGCGATCAGGCTGTAAATGCACGCTGACGCACCGAGAAGACAGCCAGGGCCAGTCCAGCCAGCGACAGTGGAATGAATGACAACCAGAGTACGGTTTGCCAGCCATAGCTGGTCAGCAGACCGCCTGATATCAAAGAACCGACAGCTACCATTCCAAAAACAATGAAGTCGTTGAATGACTGTACCTTGGCCTTTTCTGCAGGCTGATGGCACTGCAACACCAAGCTGGAGGCACCGATGAAAGCCAGATTCCAGCCCAGTCCCAGCAGAATCAAGGTGAGCCAGAAGTGCAGAACATCCACACCAGTCAAACCAATGGCGGCTGACAAGCCCGTCAGCAACAGACCGATAGCCACGATGCGTTTGGCACCAAAGCGTGCAATCCACTTACCGGTAAAGAAGCTAGGCGCATACATGGCAATCACATGCCACTGGATGCCAAGGTTGGCCGCGTCCTGCGGTAAGCCACAAAAACGCATGGCCAGCGGTGCTGCTGTCATCAGGAAATTCATCAGCAGATAGGACACGACTCCACAGGTCACTGCGGCAATAAAGCCGGGGTCTCGGGCGATGAGACGGATAGGTCGACCACCATCGCCCTGTTCCAAGGAGGTCGGTGGTAGTCGTACACCTGCCAGCATGACGGCGGACACTGCCGCAACGGCTGCTTGAGCAAGGAAGGTGGCGGCAAACGGGTAGTGAGCCAACTTCCCCATAGTGAGCGACACCAGTTGCGGTCCGATAATGCCAGCCAGAATGCCGCCCGCCATGACAATAGACAGTGCCTGTGATCGTTTGGCGGGTGCGACACAATCCGCTGCAGCGAAGCGGAAAGACAGTACGACAGCAGCGTAGGCACCACCCAAGAATGTGGCACAGCAATACAACCAAAATGCGCCCTTTACCATCGCCAAAGCACTTAGCAAACCCGCCAAGACACCACAACCGGTGCCCACGAGAAATGTCGTACGTCTACCTTGTCGCCGGGTTAACCAACCGGCAGGCAGCGCACACAGCGCCATCCCCACCACAAACACGGAAACAGGTAAGGTAGCCAGAAGTTGGTTGGGTGCCAGCAAATTACCCACGATGGCACCAATGGTGTACACCACCACGGAGTTGGCACCCGCAAAAGCTTGGGCTAGTGTGAGCCGGATCAGATTGTTCCTGGCATTGGGAGGCGACACCGGTATCGGATGCTGGTGATTAACACGCGTGGCGGAAGTCATCTGTGATTCAACTTTCTAAAGCGGATGTGGCATGTCCCCCAGCAAGGGGCTAGGTGCGTCGCTATTGCATTGGCCGGCACATTGGTGCCGGCCAAAAATACCGATCAGTTACGGCCAGCCATCACACCACCGTCCACATCCCAGTTGGCGCCAGTGACCCAGCCCGCTTTGTCCGACAGCAGGAAAGCAACCACGTCTGCTACATCTTGTGGCGTCCCCACACGACCAATTGGATGGAAACCGTTGAAGCCCTGCAGTGCCGTGTGGACTTCATCTTTCGGGATAAAGCCCTCGTAGATCGGGGTTTGCACCACGGCGGGCGAGACGGCATTGACGCGAATATGGTGTGGCGCCAGCTCCATAGCCAGGTGCTGGGTCAGCGAGTGCAAACCGGCCTTTGCCATCGAGTAAGCGGAAGACGGTGTCGCCGCAATGGCCTGCTTGGCCCACATGGAGCCGATATTGACAATGGCACCAGGCTGCTGACGTGCCACTAAGTTGGCCGCAACTTTCTGGGTAATGAAGAAGAATGCTTTATTCAGCTTCATGTACTGGTCGTAATCGGAGGACTCGTGCGCCAGGAACGGTTTCGGGAAGAACACGCCCGCAGCGTTGACCAGCAAATCGATATCGGCATGCTCGGTATCCAAACGCTGCAGCAGTTCGGCTACGGCGGCATCACTCGACAGGTCGGCGGTCAGTGCCCAGACCTGCCCCAGCGCGGACAATGCCTGACGGGCCTCTTCAGTCTTGGCGGGGCGGTTGCCCACGATCACCGCACTACCGCCTGCTGCCAGTACGGTACGGGCAGTTTCCAGACCCATGCCGCTGGTGCCACCGACAACTAACAGTTTTTTACCTTTGAATTCCTGACTCATTTCACACTCCCAAAAGCTAGAAGAAAAACTGTCTCGAAGTCGTAGCTGCTACGCACCGACCAGACAGGTTGTTCAAGCGCCTAAATTGTTAAGCTCTTGCTTGGTGTGTATTTTTATGTGATTGCTCGTCATGTACAAACGAGATAATCTGCGCCATAAGAAAAGAAAATCTTTAGCGGAATGAAAGCACCCGTCCATCTCAATGCTTTGCGCGCATTTGAAGCCAGCGCACGCCACCAGAGCTTTTCAGCTGCCGCAGAAGAGCTCAATGTGACCCCCGCCGCCGTCGGACAGCTGGTACGCACGCTGGAAGACTGGCTGGGCACCCCGCTATTTCACCGCGGTAGTAGCGGACGAGCCAGGCTCATCGTCACGGATGCCGCTGAACGTGCGTTACCAGACATTCGGGCAGGATTCGATCGACTTGGCATTGGCATGACGCTACTGCAGCAGGCATCTACCGGCGGGGTGCTGACCGTTACCATCAGCCCGGCGTTTGCGGCCAAATGGTTGCTACCGCGTATTGATCGCTTCCAGGCCCTTTGCCCAGAAACAGATGTGCGGCTGGATACTAGTCTGAAGCCAGTGGACTTCGCCGCCCAAGGCATAGACATTGGCGTTCGCTACGGTAGTGGTCACTGGCCTGGGCTAGTGGCTGAGAAACTCATGGATGAGGAGGTGTTTCCTGTCTGCGCACCAAGCGTTCTGCAGCGCGTAGGGCGTGAGCCCGGGCTGGGGGTGTTTGCCGGAGAAACGCTGATTCATGACCAATCAATGGAGGAGCGTGCCGGTTTACCGTCTTGGGACACTTGGATGTTGCATGCAGGCATTGCCGCCGGCAGCAGTAACAGAGCATTGAAGATCAATAACTCGGCAGCGGTACTCCAAGCTGCGATTGATGGCCACGGGATCGCTCTGGCTCGTAGTGTCATGGCACGGGATGACCTGATGGCTGGGCGGCTTGTCAGGTTGTTTCCCAACATTACCCTGGACTCGCCACTGGCTTACTACGTGGTGTATCGGAACGAGAGTGCATCTTTACCCAAATTGGTTCGGTTCCGGGATTGGCTGCTAGCTGAAGCAAGAACATAAGCAATGTGGCAGCCATTGAATTACACCTGCTTCTCTAGATACTTTAATAGCTGCAATCAATACGGAAGCGGACGTCGAGAGTCTGGCTGTGACTGACCGCTTTGGCCGAAAACCGGTCATCATAGATAGACCGAAATCCTCGTAAATGCCGCTACTCGCGATGAGAGAGTAGGAGCTTCGGGTTGTAGCTGGTTTCATACCTTTACTGTTTGGCTGATGCACGCAACAAGCAGTGCAAAGTAGAGCCCATGACTGGATTTTCCTGTTTGTGGATTGGTCAGTGATATCTGACCTGCGCTTCGCCGATACTGCACACCTGCTGGTGATGTGGGCAGTTGGATGTGCGGAGCGAGTTTACTGATCAAATGCTTTAACCCGTCATGACGCCGTGGCTTGTCGTCAAGCTCTTCCCATCGGATCCTGTTATTCCAAGTCCGATACTGGGTGGCAAAGTACCGCAGCCCCTCTAGATACTCGCTGGTGTTTTCGCTCATTAACAAACGTTGAATTGACAGGTAGTAGCGTTGCGCTGACTCTAGCTCTTTGCGACTACGTGGGACTACCGGGAGGTGTCGTAGTTGGCCAAATGAGGTAGGTTGTTGACGAACCAGCGTCTTGCCCCCTTTTTTGCCTTTGCGTTCAAAAAGCTTTTGGAGCTTGGCTAGCTGCGGTGGCAGGCTGTCAGGTGACAGATAGAAAATTTTCGCTAATTCGGAAACGGCAACGCCTTGGCGCCATAGTGATAAAAAGCTACACCACTCATCAAAATCAAAATTCTCTAGGCTGCGAGGTGCGCTGTGAACATCCATCATCTGCAGATCTACCTGGTCAGGTCTGTGCCACTGCTTTTTTCCTGAGTCTCGAGATTGATCTTGCAAGCCAAGTAACGCTGGTACCCAGCCCATCAAATGTCCGTAGCGGCTATTGCGCTGACGTACATTCTCATCGCTGATCCCAAGCAGGTCTGCAACATAGCGTGCTGGTTCGATGTGAGCCACGAACTGTCTGGCAAAGCCGAGGCCATTGCGTTGGTGTGCAAAGCTATGCGCCCACATCTGGTTTTTCAAAAGATGGTCCAGGTTATGCACGTAGTGACAGAGTGTTGTGCCTGGACTGGCATGTCCAATCCACTCGGCGATTGCGAACAAGCCTTTACGACTGAGTTCGCTCTGTGGAGATATATGCGCAACGAGTCGTGGCAAAGAGCTATCAGTGTTGGTAGATGCAAGCCAGTGCGTTGGCAGGGTGAGTGGCGTGTCCTGCCCAGTAAAAAGTTGAACCAGATGCGTGGCAAATGAGTGGCGCAGATGGTGATAGCGCATCTTATGATCGCCGGTAACCTGGCGCATGAGGTAGTGCAGTGCCGGTTGAACCCTTTCTAAATCAACAGGGCGAGTATTCGTTGCCATGTCGGCAAACAAGTAGCAACCACGTTGAATACCCGAACGCCTGCGTTGTTGCTGATGGTAATCCAGGAGCTCCGCCAACTCGTGATTGGCCAATAGCAGGCCCAGCGGCAATTGCCGCTTGGCGTTATCAGTTTTTAGGCTGCTGAACGGATTGCGTCTTACCAGCAGTGTCGCATGCAGTCTTCCGAGTTCGCAGGTTGTAGAGTCGATTATCGCCAATGTCCCGCGATAGTGGACATCTTCCAGCCTTAGCCCCCTTGCTTCGCTGATACGCAGACCGCAGCGAAAGCCAAGGATCAGCAAGATCAGCTGCATATGGCGGTATGGATCGTCTTTGGCTCCTAGCAGAGCCGAGTAGAGACATTGATATTCTTCTTCCAGCAGGATGTGGGCATCTGCTTGTGGTGACTCGTTTTGTCCTTCAAGCGAGAAGTACAAACTGGGCCAGCCGGCAAGCTGGACCATGTGCAGGTGATAGCGGCGTAATTGTTTCGCTTTCTGCGAGCGTGTGTGCGGGTTGGTTACCTGCTCCAGGATAGCTTCGTAAACGGCCTCGAAGTCTGCGGCTTCCATGTCGGTAAGCATGGCCTCATCCAGTTCCGCGAGTAAGCTGCGGCCCAAGCTTGTAAGTTCCTGATATGCCGTACTACGTTTGATTTCTTTTTGGCTGTAACGGGACAGAATCCAGTCCAGAAGTCCTCCGATGACAATGCTGGTTTTGAGTGACTCATCTCTGAGAGATCGTAGCTGGTCATGAATGATTTTCCAGGACGGTGCAGGCTGGTTGGTAGGTCGATGCAGCGTCTTCTTGATGTCTTTGTAGAGCTGTTGAATCTGGGCATCCGTCGGATTGCGCGAAACATTTGCAGATATAGGGATAACCGTCTTGGCTAATGTGGGCTCAACAGACTCGGTCAGTGGCGGTGATTTCTTTTCAAGAACGCGCTGCCAGCACGAAGTGGTCCAGGCGGTAGCACCACTCTGACCGCGACTATGCTCGATCAGGAAAGGTGGCAAGATCAGCTGCCAGTATGTGGTGGCATCGCATAACCACTGTTGGATGTTGTCGTGTAGTTGATGCCGAGCTAGGCTATGAGCGCCCGCTGTATTATTGAGATAGGCCAGAAAATCCTGCAGGCAGCCGTATACCCACCGGCGAGAACTGTCCCTGTCGTGGCAGCGCTCAACGGGCAGTGGTGGTAACTGCTTGAACAGGATGAGACTAACCGGGTCCGGAAACCAGTGCCGAGGTGCACGTTTAACTTGAACGTACTCAGGCATGTCATTTGTAAAAAGCTCGAACCAGACCTGCTCTTGCCAGCGCTTTACTTTGTCTTGGCAAAATGGCAGCTGTAACAAAGCCGCACTATCCAGCAGGCCGCCAAGGGTGACGCTGCTGAAGAAGAAACGTCCCCAGTACAGTTTTATCGCAACTTGTTCTCTCGCTGACCCACACCATGTTGGCTGCAGTGTCGCCAAGAAAAGCTCGAGCTGCTTACGGAATATGGGCAAGGTGGAGATCGCTTGCGGGGTAAGCGGGTTGCTAATGGCAGGCAAGGTAATGATCTGCGGTGGAAGGACCACACTCCAGTTCAAGGCTTGCTGCCCATTCAGTAAACCCCGCCGAAGAAAAGACCGCAGTTTTTTGATGTGTCTGGTTTGATCCGCCTCCCGCGATTGCCACTGTTCAAGGGTAAGCAGCAAATCTTGGGTGAATGATAAATCTGGTAAACCTGTCCTTGAGCCAGGGAGAAGTTGATCCAGCTGGTCCAGCAGATCGCGCTCTGCGCGCATTAATTGTTTACGACGATTTTGCTCCCGTTTCTTATGCCCATGAACGTCAGTTTTTACTCCGGTAGTACTCAACGGCCAGCCTGCCCAAATCGCTTTGTCGCTCATCTGGAGGATTTCCTTTGGATGATTAGCAGCCACGCAGTCCAAACTGGACTGACCAACCGCAGGCTTGACTGATTTTTTCAAGGTAAGGCTGTAGCACCATACCGATCTGAAAAGGGCTGATCATCGAGTAACGCTGGTAGGGCTCTTCACCCCGCTCCCAGTGTCCCATGAAGTAGTCAATGTGCTCTCCTGGTGCACCCAGTGCACTTAGCTTGCTTCGCAAATAGTGCCGGTCGATGTTGACTGGTAGCTCAGTCGGGTTGACCTCTGCAAGCGTGCTGGGGGAAACATTGCGCACGCGTAGCTGTGGGCTCAGAAAAAACAGAAAAGGCATAACTTGGGTTGTGCTATCCCAACGTGTATCAGGGCTGCGATAGCGCTGACAAAGAGCTCGGATATCCATTTGCAGGCTGGGCTTGATGTGTAGTTTGCTCGCCAGGCTTAGCAAATGCTCGACATACGCATGCATCTGCTCAACGAAGCTGAGCGGTAGGCAAACCAGCCTGGAGTGTCGAAAGTGGTCATCATCTTTATCACTGATGACCAGCAAGCCAGTCTGCTGATCTAGCTCACGAGGGTCGTGAAGTGGGTCACGTACTGCTCGATAGCCTGAGCAAAAACCCAGCCAGTGCGAGATGTAGGAAACCAGGGCGTTATGGATATTAATCCTGGTAGTAAGTGATGGAAATTGACGCTGTTGTGACCGGATGGCTTGCTTGAGATGGTTGCACAGTTCACGGACAAATGTATCTGACACGGCCAGCGGACTACCAATAGCTGGCGCCAGGTGGAGGGATTCAATAGGGATCTGATGTGGTGCGGTACCGTCACGGACGGTCGAGATAATCCAGCGATGCGCATGCTGAAAAACTTTAGCGAGGTAAGCAGCATCTGTGCATTGATAATGCGCAGCGACAACGGCGTGCCCAACTTCCTGTTTAGTGAGCAGGTAGACAAAAACCTGGTCACCTGCGCTCTGCAAGATTGCCTGGCGCATGACGAGAGAAACGCGAGCATCAGTCCAGCGTGTAGCATGATGACTATTGATGTATGCGAGGTAAGCCTTGATGCCCGCAGCGAAATCGGTAGTGCAGTGTTCAAAAGGACGGCGATGCGTCTTGCGCTTCTTCGTTTGTTGCCAGCTGTGAAAGAAGTTTTGCAGGATGGCAGTGGCTGTTTTGGGCAGCCTTACCATGATGCTGCTTTCCGAGGACGTAGGCCGCCCGGATAGTTCCGGGCTTTGTATCAGTGCTTGGTCGATCGGGTTCATGCCTCGCTGGCGTGAAGGTGTGCTGATGGGAATCAACAGCGTGGCTGTGTCTTGAATAAATGTTAGTAAGCTGTGTTGCGGTAAAGCATCGCCCTCAAGGCTTGGAACGACTTGTAAGGCAAGCACTTCACCAAGGGGGAGGCCGGTCCACAGTCTCAGCAGCAGGAGGGCTTGTAGCGCTGGCATGTCATCTTGCGAAACAGTTTTTAAAATGGGCTGTGGGTCACTACTTAACTGACGTACCAGCTGCTCTATTTCATACGTCGTAGGAGTGCCCCAGCTATCAGGCAGCGCTTGCGCTGTCTGGATGAGGCTGTGCAGTAGACCTCGGCTTCTTAGTCGAGCGATTTGGGTATCACGCTGTGCAAAACGTGGTGCTAACGGGTCATCAACCGCGACGGCGGACTGCGTTGTACATTCATTTGGGGATAGCCCTAGCCTCATCAGCTCCCGGGCGCTGGTATGGTCTGGGCAACTGATAAAAGTCGTAATGCGAATCGGGATACATGACTCGCTAGGGATGCCTGACTCGCTCGCCCAGTCTGGGTCTTCATGCGCTGGCAATTTGCGAATTTCACTGACTCTGTCCAGCGCCAGTTCATAGCGACCTCGCGGACTTTCTCGGCCTTCGCTATATGCACGAAAAAGTCCGCGAATTTTATCGACCCAAATCTTGCTGTTGTCATCGGCACTGGCATCTGCCAGTGCGGCAAGCACCACGTGGCATGACTGCAATGATGTTTCTGTACGTAAATCCGGAATGAGAAATGCCGGTCGTTTATTTGGCTTTTCTAAATCCCGGATCTTCAGCATACCGGTGTAGATGCAGTCTGTCGGTTGCTTTACTTCTTCCGATGCAATTAGCTGGCGATAGCCCGCAGCAGCGGCCAGCGCAATGAAATGCAGATAGCGAATCGCGGTTGTTTCGTGTGCAGGGTAACCCGGCTTGTTTGCAACGAGGGATGCATACTCGGAGTACTGTCCGATAAGGCCATGTGGACGAATGTTATCCCGCGCACTCAGGTGTTGTAACGCAGGTGGCAAGTCCGCTGGCAATGCTGCTTGGATGGTCTGCAGAAGAGATTTCCAGGCCGTGATCTGTGCCGCTTCTAGCTGGAGTTCTGGAAGCAGGGGGGATGATTGAGCTGCTTCGAGCAATGCTATCAAGTTGTCGATCACCGGCAAAAACTGTTGCAGGTTGGGGGGGGCTTTAATCCAGCCGACCAGCAATCGGAGGTCCTCAGGCTCGATATTCACCAAGTTGCATAGCTCAGCAAGGCTGTCTCTTGTGTAGAGGGAATCAAGCTTGGTCATACTTTGCAGGCACCTGTTGAACGTTTTCTTGTCCGGAGGAAATGCTTTGTCTCAAAAGAGTTAGCTTGCTCGATGTAGACAGCCTTTTTCTACCTACGTATTCGCTGATATTCAGCCATTCTCGCAATTGGATAGGCTTGGGAAGCTGCTTTTTGTATGAGTCTGGTAATGAATTTCTGATAGTCTTTAAAAAATTTTGTATTTGTAGGTTAGAGTTTTTAGTACGGCAGTTCCATAAAACCAAAGGATAAAGAGTGTCTTTTATTGCAATGTCAACTGCTTCTATTTCACTCAGAACAGAGAACTCAACTACCTCGACTTCTGAGAGACCATATGCTGACGCAAGGTTGAACGACCGAAAGCCTGCTAGCAGCTCTAATGAACTTTTGGGGTGGGGGCGCCATAGTTTTATAGTGGGAAATACTGGTTGATGGAGATCATCTGGCATAAGCCAAGTTTGGACGGGTACTGAGAAAGAAATCTGATTAAAAGCTTCCCAGATTGTGAAAATTATCTTATGTTTTGGGGGTTGAATTTTTTCAAGTGGATATGCGGATTTTATGGTATTGCATTGCATGATTTTTTAATTCCTTTAAATGTTGATTTGTCATTTTTTTCTTTCTGAGTAATTTAATCAGCTGATGCTGGTTAACGAATTCAAAAGGCAATTCCGCGCAAGAGATAGCGAAATGGCTATTCAATTGCACAGGCGAGAATTCATTACATTGTGGTAGGTGAAACAATGCAAGACATGCTTATATGATGATGTGTTTGAAAAACAAACACCACATAGCAGCAATCAGAGAACGTACCGGTGGCACGTTGAAGAGGTAGCGAACTACTCTAGGTTTTCTCTATGCCGAAGGCACGAGATATGCAGAATGCTTTGGTAGCTAAAGGTTACCAACATCCTGCAGGTCAGATATCACTGTTTAAAGGCTGTTATACCGACAGCTCGGTTCTAAAAATCGTATGACATCTTTGTTGTGATTGCAATACTGAATTCATAAATTTCAGACGTGGCTACTTGTTGCATCCCTGATGATCATATAAGCAATCGGCTATTCAAACTGAACACAGCACGAGAAGTCATGGGTGAATCGCCCCGGCTTCTCTAGACACTCCGGAGCTGTTGGAAATACTGCTTCTCGTACTCTACCGGCGATAGCCCGTTTGCGGAACCATGCCGGCGCTTCGGGTTGTAGAACATCTCGATGTAATCGAAGATGTCTCGTCGGGCTTCCTCCCGGTC